>JAEDOD010000032.1 GCA_016302165.1 Sphaerochaetaceae bacterium | reverse complement strand
CCAGCTCCAGTAGTTGAGAAGGCTGCTCCTAAGAAGATGGTCTATGCAACAGCTTCTTTCGGAATGAAGTTCTCTCCATTCTTCGCAGCAACAGCTTATGACCAGGACATCGTAGATTTCACACAGGGTGGTCTCCTTGCAGCTGACCGCGGTGGTGCCATCATCTTCGACGGTATCAACGGCGAGACCCACAGCTATAATGGAACAGACTACTTCTATCAGGGCATGGGCTCCGTTGAAGTTGTCCAGAATGCTGACGGAACAGTTGACTACAAGCTCCAGATGAGAGACGACATCAAGTTCTCTGATGGAACACCAGCTACAATCGATGACGTAATCTTCGGTATCTACGTCCTTGCCGATCCAACCTACGACGGAGCTTCCACACTCTATGCTCAGCCAATCATCGGCATGGCAGACTACTACAACTCCATGAAGTCTGCAGATACCATGATCTATGAAGCAGGAAAGGAAAACACAGACTTCTCCAAGTGGACAAAGGAAACTCAGGATCAGTTCTGGGCTGACCTCGACAAAGCTGGCGAGGCATTTGCTCAGGAAATTGTCGACTATGTCGTAGCAAACTATGCTCCTTCCTACTACTCAACGGTTGCAGATTCCCTCGATGCCCTCATGGCTTCTCCTGAACTCCAGGTTAAGCTTGGTATGTCTCTCTGGGGATATGATTCATACTGGAAGGAAGGCGCTACAGCAGCTGACTACTGGGCAGGAATCGTTGATGCCTATGGTGGAGACATCCTGACAGCTAGTGAGACTGAGACTGCAGGCATGACAATCTTCCAGCATCTTGCTGATATCACAGACAATGCTTACTCCTACGGTATCGTTGCAGGTGAAGACGTCAAGTCCATCTCTGGTATCGAGAAGACAGGTAAGTACAGCATGACTGTCCACATGTCTGAGTTTGATGCTACATCAATCTACAACATGTCCTTCACAATCACTCCTCTCCACTACTATGGAGATCCAGCTCTCTACAACGGCGTAGATTCCTTCGGTTTCGTAAAGGGTGACCTCTCTGGTGTAAGAGCTAAGACAACACAGCCTCTTGGATGCGGACCATATGTCTTCGAGAGCTACAACAATGGTGTCGTAACACTCAAGGCTAACGAGTACTACTACAAAGGTAAGCCAGTCATCGACACAATCCTCTTCCAGGAATCCACAGATTCTGACTATGTACCTGGCATCGTTGCAGGCACATTCGATATCGCTGCTCCTTCCATCTCTGATGCAACTCTCCTTGCAATCCAGGATGCAAACTCCAACAACGATCTGGTTGGTGACACTCTTACAACATACCTCGTAGACTACAGAGGATATGGATACATGGGTATCAACGCTAACCTCGTGAACGTTGGTGGCGATCCAGCAAGCGAAGCTTCCAAGAACCTTAGAAAGGGTCTCATGACTGTTCTCTCTGTCTACAGGGAAACTGTCATCAACTCCTACTATGGCGACAGAGCTTCCGTCATTCAGTACCCAATCTCCAACACATCATGGGCTGCTCCTCAGCCAACAGATGCTGGATATCAGATTGCTTACTCCAAGGACGTAAACGGTGCTGACATCTACAACGCTTCCATGAACGACGAGCAGAAGTATGCAGCAGCTCTCAATGCAGCTATCGGCTACTTCCAGGCAGCTGGATATACATGGGACGGATCCAAGTTCACAGCAGCTCCAGAAGGTGCAAAGATGGTCTACGAAATTCTCATACCAGGTTCAGGTGAGCAGGATCACCCAGCTTACGGAGTCGCAGTAGGCGCTTCTGAAGCTCTCGAGGCAATCGGTATCACACTCATGGTCAACGACTGTACTTCCACAACATGGAACAACGCTCTTGAAGCCAACACAGCAGAACTCTGGTGTGCAGCTTGGCAGAGCACAGTCGACCCAGATATGTACCAGGTCTATCACTCAACAAATGCTGACGGCAAGGGAACAAACTCCAACCACTATCAGGTAAAGGACGCTGATCTCGATGCTCTCATCATTGCAGGACGTTCATCCTCCGATACAGATTTCAGAAAGGCTACATACAAGTCAGCTATGGAAATCATCATGGACTGGGGTGTCGAGCTTCCTCTCTATCAGAGAAAGGACTGCTATGTCGTATCTTCAATCAGAATCGACACAGACACAATGCCTAAGGATATGACTCCTTACTGGGGATGGGCTGCAGAGATCGATACTCTCGACGTAAAGTAAGTTTTTCCCAGAAAACTCCAGGGCTTCCTCCAAAAAGGGGAGGCCCTTTTTATATTTCTTTGTATCAAAATGAATTGTTTTATTTGAAAAAATCCGCTTTTCCCCTATCTTCCATTTGACCATACCATTTTTTTAAGCTAGTCTAAGGTGTACACCCTTTGACCGGAATCCGGGCAACGGTTTTGTGTGCAGAAAAAAGGAACAGGAGGACATATCGGCGGTGCTTAAATATACTGTGAAGCGTCTGTTATACAGCGTAGTCATATTGTTTTTTGTAATGCTTATTGTCTATTCACTTATGTACAATATGCCAGGTAATTACCTGGAGACAAAGGCAAGGGAACTTGCTTCCCGTCCGGGAGCAGGAAAGAGCTATACAGAGTGGCTCAACGACCTCAATGCCCAATATGGAATGGATAAAGGTATTCTTAAAGGATATTTCGTATGGCTCAAGACAGCCATAACAGGCAATTGGGGAGACAGCTGGACCTGGACGATCCCTGTTACAGAGCAGTTCCACAATACAGTATGGTACAGCTTCATCCTCTCTCTCATTTCCCTTGTGGTGGAAATAGTTGTGGCTATTCCTCTGGGAATCATGGCGGCAAAGAAACAGTATTCCTTCGCAGACTACTTCACTACTGTTTTTGCAATGATATCCATATCGCTGCCGACCTTCTTCCTTGCAACCCTTCTCAAGTACATATTCTCCATAAAGCTGGGCTGGCTTGACCTTTCCGGTATGCAGGGAAGGGATTATGCAGATCTTTCACAGTGGGGAAAGTTCCTGGATGTGGCAAAGCACTTCATCCTTCCTGGCCTTACAATCAGTATCATCAGTATCGGAGGCCTCATGAGATACACCAGGACCAATATGCTTGAGGTCCTGAACTCAGACTATATCCGTACAGCCAGGGCAAAGGGTGTTCCTGAGAAGAAGGTCATCAGCAAGCATGCCTTCCGCAATACCCTCATTCCTCTTGTGACAACTCTCGGTGGATCTCTTCCATCACTTTTTTCAGGAGCCCTCATTACAGAGACACTGTTCTCCATCAGAGGAATCGGCTTTGCCTCATACAATTCAATGGTGCAGGGAGATATTCCATTCGTAATGTTCTACCTGACATTCATTTCCATCATGACACTTTTGGGCAACCTTATTTCAGACCTTCTCTATGCTGTGGTTGACCCAAGGGTAAGACTGGGTTGAGGAGGAACTGGAAATGGCATCATATAATCTCAACGAAGTCTTGAAAAAGAAAAAGGCTGAAAAGAGGACAACTAACAATAGAAATGAGATGGCTCTGGACGATGTGGCGAGAGTAAAGGTCCTTTCTCCATCCATGCAGGTCTTCAAAAGGTTCATCAGAAATAGACTTGCTGTCTTCGGAGCAGCTGTCATCATCTTCCTTTTCGTCTTCTGTTTCATCGGGCCTCTTCTCTATCCATATGGCCAGAAGCAGACCTTCTACAAGTATGACTCCATCAACGTAAAGTTTGGTGTAGCTACAGAAAGCACCTCATACACAGGCTACACTGTGGATTCCTCCATTGCCGTTGATACAAATACCAACAGCTACATGACCACGTATATAAAGGAAATGCTTTCTTCCGGCACCCAGAGAACCTTCAAGGTGGCCGAGGACGGAAACATCTATCAGATCGACATGCTTGCCGATGATGTGGTGGCCCTTAGCCAGAGGGCCTCAAAGACTGTGGCCTCCTTTGGAAAGAATGTGGCTGACGTAGCCACCTACGACGCCATCACCAGAAGTGTGAAATATAGCGGCGAGGATCTGGGAGCGGAATTCGAGAAGAAGGTGGCTGCCCTCAAGGGAAACAAAGGAACCTTTGTGCTGAATGGAGTGGACTACAGCTACAGAAGAGGAACTGGAAAGAACTACATCATCTCTGCTGAGCTTGAAGGCTTCATCTATGAGGGAGCATCCCTTTCTGAAGCTTTTGAGGAAGAAGCCGAGAAGGCTGCTCCTGGAGAAATCTTCTCCTTTGACGGCCAGGAATATGTAATAATATCTGACGGCGTATCCAATAAGGTATACTCCATTGGAGAAGCAAAGCTTGCCAAGGTCTTCACTACATTCGTCATCGACCTTTACGACAGCAGCTTCAAGGTCACCGATGAATTCAGGAACAATGCCCTTCTTGCAGCCTTCACCACAGGTCGCTTCACAGCAGACGGCAGATCCTTCACTATCGTAGATAACGGCGAGGTCCTTACCATCTTCGACGAGAGCGGAAAGGAATTCGGTGAATTCTCCAACTTCGTCATCAGACGTTCCAATGGTGATGACACCATCGAATATGAAGCCAAGGTCCACATCAGGGAAGCCATCGAGGAGATGAAGAGCCAGAACAAGCTTGAATACAAGTTCGTCACCCGTCTTCCTCAGCAGAGTGCTGACGGCCAGTATGCCTATGACGAGGAAGGAAAGCTTCTCTACGATGATGACAGCGAGGTTAGGGTAAAGCAGACAGACAGAAACTATGAGCTCTGGGCAAATCAGGTGACCTACGTCATCGACAGATTCGCTTCTCCATCCCTTACCCATATTCTGGGAACAGATGGCGACGGCTTTGACGTATTCGCCCGTATCATGTATGGCGGAAGAGTATCCCTCATGGTTGGCTTCGTAGTTGTATTCATAGAGCTTTTCATCGGCATCATCCTTGGTGGTCTTGCTGGATACTACGGCGGTTGGGTCGATAACCTGGTCATGAGAACTGTAGACGTATTCTACTGTCTTCCTTCCATGCCTATCATGATTATCCTGGGAGGTATCATGGATGCCATGAGAATGGATGTATACACAAGACTTTTCGTCATGATGGCCGCCCTGGGACTCATGGGCTGGGCTGGTGTGGCCAGAATGGTCAGAGGCCAGATCCTTTCCTTCAGGGAGCAGGAGTTCATGATTGCCGCTGAAGCTACAGGCATCAAGGTCAAGGATAGGATCTTCAAGCATCTTATTCCTAACGTCATGCCACAGCTTATCGTCATCGCAACCATGGGAATCGGTGGAACCATCCTTACAGAATCCACACTCTCCTTCCTTGGTCTCGGTGTAAAGCACCCGCTTGCCACCTGGGGAACCATGATCAACAGTGTATCCAGTGCATCTGCAATGGCCCACTATGCATATATCTGGATTCCAGTAGGATTCCTGATTTCCTTCATTGTCATCGCATTCAACTTCGTCGGTGACGGTCTCAGAGACGCATACGATCCAAAGGGAAAGAGGTAAGTCATGGCAGAGAACAAGCATTCATCATATATTTCCGGAAAAGAGTCTAGAAGGATCACCAAGTTCAACAGAAGGGTGACCAAGAAGCTTGAGGCTGAAAGGGCCAATGCCAATAAGGACAGCAAGCTCTACATCACAAAAATGAAGGACGAGAACAACGTCGTTGAATTCGACAACGTATGTACCTTCTTCTTCACTGATGTAGGAACTGTAAAGGCTGTAGATGGCATCTCCTTTGAGGTCCCAAAGAACTCCACTGTAGGAGTGGTAGGTGAGTCTGGATGCGGAAAGAGCGTAACCTCCCTTTCCCTTATGCAGCTTCTTCAGCGCCCGACAGGACAGGTTGTGGGAGGAGAAATCCGCTTCAACAAGGGAGATGGAACAGCCCTAAACATCGTCAATACTCCAAATTCCATCATGGAGACCATCAGAGGCAACAAGATCTCAATGATCTTCCAGGAGCCTATGACCAGCCTTAACCCTGTCTTCAGAATCGGTGAACAGGTGGATGAAGCCATTGAGCTCCACAATCCTGACATGAAGGAAGAGGATGTTAAGGCCAGGACCCTTGAACTATTGGAGATGGTAGGCATCGCCAACAAGGAAGGCGTCTACTCCATGTATCCCCATGAGCTCAGCGGTGGTATGAGACAGCGTGTAATGATTGCCATAGCCCTGGCATGTAAGCCGGAGCTGATCATAGCCGATGAACCTACCACAGCCCTGGACGTAACCATTCAAGCCCAGATCCTGGATCTATTGGAGAATCTGAAGAAGAAGATCGGTTCCTCCATTATGCTCATAACCCATGACCTTGGAGTGGTTGCAGGCATGGCAGACTACGTAGTTGTAATGTATGCCGGCCGTGTAATCGAAAAGGGAACAGCTGACGATATCTTCCATCATCCTGCCCATCCATATACCATCGGCCTCATGAAATCCAAGCCGGTTGTAGGAAAGAAGGTTGAGGAGCTCTACAACATTCCTGGCAGCGTTCCAAACCCTGTGAATATGCCTAACTACTGCTACTTCAGGGACCGCTGCGAGATGCAGTGCGACATGTGTGCAGGAAAGTATCCTCCTTCAATCAGGATCAGCGATACCCATGTAGTTTCCTGCTACAGGTTCTATGACGAGAAGAACGTCATCGAATATCCAAAGACAGTAAATCCGGAGGAACTCTAATATGGCAGAAGAATTGAAAAAGGCAGATTTGCTTGAAGGAGCTGAAAAGAATCCGGAGAATCTTCTGGTGGTCAAGAATCTCAAGAAGTACTTCCCTATCAAGAGCAGCTTCTTCAAGATGACAGTAGGTAACGTCAAGGCTGTAGATGGTGTTTCCTTCACCATCAAGCGTGGAACCACCATGGGCCTTGTAGGGGAGTCTGGATGTGGTAAATCTACTATCGGACGCACTATTCTTCGTCTTCAGGGAAAGACAGAGGGAGAAGTGTATTTCAACGGCAAGGACCTTTTCGCCCTCAGTAAGGAGGAGCTGAGAAAGGAAAGACCTAATATCCAGATCATCTTCCAGGATCCATATTCCTCCCTTTCTCCACGTCTTCCTGTGGGTGAAATCATTGGTGAAGCTGTAAGGGAGCACGGTATTGTGCCACCGGAGGAGTTCGATGACTACATTACAAGGGTCATGGAGGCCTGCGGTCTGCCTGAATATGCAAAGGGAAGATATCCACATGAGTTCAGCGGTGGACAGAGACAGAGAATCTGTATTGCAAGAGCTTTGGCCCTGAATCCAGACTTTATCCTCTGCGACGAGCCTGTGTCGGCTCTGGACGTATCAATCCAGGCCCAGATCATCAACCTGTTGAGGAATCTCCAGAAGGAGTTCGGTCTTACATATCTCTTCATCAGCCATGACCTTTCAGTAGTTGAGCACATTTCAGACACTGTAGGTGTAATGTATCTTGGAAACATGGTGGAGTTTGCAGAGACCGAAGCGCTCTTTAAGAAGCCTCTCCATCCATATACAGAAGCTCTCTTCTCTGCTATTCCTGTGCCGGATCCGGACTTCAAGATGAACAGAATCATCCTTGAAGGCTCCATTCCATCTCCAGCAAATCCTCCAAAGGGCTGCAAATTCCACACCAGGTGCAGAAAGTGCATGGAAATCTGTAAGTATGCCGAGCCTGCCTTCAAGGAAGTGGAGGAGGGCCACTTTGTGGCATGCCACCTCTACAACACAGAGGAGGAGAACAGGATTGCAGAGCGCCTATGTGAAGAGGCTAAGAAGAATGAGGCCTTGAATAAAGAGGCCAAGGCGAAGAAGTGATGGGAAAAGGAAGAAAGAAGGATAGATTTCCTGAAGGGGACGACGGAAGGAGCTACGCCAACATGAATGTGGAGGGGATGCCCTGGTATCGTCCTCCTCAGAGTAGCGACGGAAAGAAGGGTGAAGTGCCGGAACTCACAGGAAAGGAATACAGATATTTCATGTGGGGAGTACTGAAGGCTGCCCTCCTGATCGGTGCCGTCTTCGTCGGAGTCTACTTTCTATTCATATTCTTCCTGGACTTCATTGTCTTCGGAAACTGAAATGCGGGGCTGGGTCAAAGGACTCAGCCTCAATTGTCCAGTAGGGCGAAGGCTTCCCTGTAATCTTCTTCGCTTAAGGCCTTGGTCAAGGCGTTCTTGCATCTTGCGGCTCCTGGAATGCCCTTGATATAGGCCATGGCATGTTTTCTCATTTCATGGGATGCCGCATTTTCTCCATAGTAGTGGACCATCCTTTCGTAGTGGTGCATGGCGCACTCTATCCTTTCCTTCACCGATGGCAGCGTGTAGGAAGAGGAGGAGATGTAAGCTCTGCTTTCACGGAAGATGAATGGATTTCCTATGGCTCCTCTGGCAAACATCACTCCATCCATTCCATACTCCTCCATGCACTCCGAAGCAGACTCTGGAGTGAAGATATCTCCCGAAGCATATAGCACAGCGTCCTTTCCAAACTCCTTTGAGAGCTTCAGGAAGGCGCTTCTATCCGCCTTTCCTTCGTATCCCTGGGCTCTGGTCCTGGCGTGGAGAGTAAGGGCGGAGGCTCCTCCCTTCAGGGCCTTTTCTGCAAATTCCAGGTAGTTGATGGATGAAGAGTCCCAGCCCAGACGGAATTTCACTGAAACTGGAAGACCCGTTCCCTTTTTCAGAGTCTCAACGATTTTCTCTATTTTCTCTGGAGTCTTCATCAGTGCAGACCCTGCTCCTGTCTTGACTACCTTTGGTACAGGACAGCCACAGTTGATATCTATCCATGTGGGCCTATAGGAGAGGAGATTGGGAATTGCCCTGTAGAAGGGATCCTCATCTGCTCCGAAGAGCTGTACCACCAGCCTTTCTTCCCCTTCAGCCCTTTCCAATAGCTCCTTGGTCTTTTCTCCATCTCTGGCGAGACCTTCTGCGCTGACCATCTCCGTTACAGCGATGTCAGCACCCATGGAAAGACATATTTCCCTCATTGCCTTATCTGTGTATCCGGCAAGGGGAGCCAGAATCAGCTTGTCGTCAGTAATCATGATTACATATTAGCCCAATGGAGAGCAGAAGGAAAACAGTGTTAAACTTGCTAAATGTCTCTCTTAATGGTAACTTTTCTTTCATGAAGAAAAAGTATGAGCGTGATGAAGAATACGCCTATGTGTATGTAGTGAAGAATCCTTCCTACAACGATATATGTCTTGGTGCCTGGGATAGCGTCATATATCCAGGTACAGCTGTGGTCTATGACACGAAGTTCGGTCTGGACCTGGGCTTAGTGGTGGGCCCGGCTCCCCTTTCCACTTCCGGATATACTCCAGGCTGCACCGAATGCAGAGGCGCCTGCCTTCACTTCGGAAGCGAAGAGGAGGAAATTGTGGAGACAGGAGAGAATGAGCACCAGTGCTCCTCCTGCTTCGGCTGCCAGCGTGTTACGGAGCCTAAGAAGGTCAAGGTTGACGGAGACGTGCTGTGGATAGATCACCTTGCCACTCCGACGGAAATGGCGAAATATGAAGAGAACTCCGCAAAGGAGGACGCAGCCCTTGCTGTATGCAGGGAGAAGATAATCAAGCACAACCTGAACATGAAGCTGATTACAGCCCACTTCCTTCTTGGGGAGCCAAAGGTCCTCTTCTTCTTCACAGCTGAGGAAAGGGTGGACTTCAGGGACCTGGTGAAGGATCTGGTGGCCGTCTTCAGAATGAGGATTGAGCTGAGGCAGATTGGAGTCCGCGACGAGTCCAGGCTCATCGGTGGCCTTTCTGTCTGCGGTAGGGACTACTGCTGCCATGCCATGACCAGGGAAATGGAGCCTGTGACCATCAAGATGGCCAAGGAGCAGAATCTCTCATTGAACTCTGCAAAGATCTCAGGGCCCTGCGGCAGGCTTCTGTGCTGTCTGGCATATGAGTATGACTACTACATGGAAGAGAAGTCTGGAGTGCCTCCAGAGGGAACGAAGCTGAAGATCGACAGGGATATCTGGAGGGTGAATGAGGTGAATATCCTCTCAAGAAAGCTTACCTGCGTCACCCTGGACGGAAGGCAGATCTTCATTCCTTTCGACGAGGTCTATTTTGACGGAGAGACGGGATATTGGGAGGTTTATCAGGATTATCAGGACGAACTCTTCAGCGGAGACTGACAAAACACAATTTCTTCTGATAAACCGAAATATTCTGTTGACCCATTTAATTGTTTATGGTAATTTCTTTAATCGTCGCGAATAGCGACAAATAGTCTTTTGTTTGATAAACATCTTTGGAGGAATATATGTCTAGTAAGTCCGTAGAGAAGAGAGATCGTCAGAATGCTAAGCGCCGCCTGAGAAATCGCGCCGCAAAGAGCAAGTTCCGCACAGCTGTCAAGAAGTTCGAGGCACAGGTAGCTGCTGGAGACAAGGCAAGTGCAGAAGTAGCTATGGCTGAGGCAGCAAAGCTTCTCGATTCTGTTGCAGGAAAGGGTATCATCCACAAGAACACTGCAAGCAGAAAGAAGAGCAGAATGGCTAAGGCTCTTGCAAAGCTCGCATAATCACAGCCGAATAAGATCATTTACGGAGAATACTCATTATGCAGGAAAAGCTAACTAAGGCGGCCATTATTGAGAATCTTCATAACAAGCTTGGCTACAACAAGGACCAGATCCATGTGGTTATCGATGAACTGTTTGAAGAAATCAAGGATGGCCTTAAGGACAGTCGTGTAATTGAGCTCAGAGGCTTCGGTACCTTCGAGGTCCGTATCAGAAAGGGTAGGGCAAAGGCTCGCAATCCTAAGACAGGTGAAGTCGTTGCCGTTGAAAGACATGGTGTCGCCATCTTCAGACCTGGCAAGGAGCTCAAGGATTTCGTCTGGGACATCACCGAAGGCGATGAAGAATAATTGTTGGAGATTTTCGATTGAATAATTTCAATAGGGAGAGGAGCCTCAGGACACTATGTTCTGAGGTTCTTGTGTTATTGGCATCAGCATTTGTGCTGGCTGCATCATTTCCGGGATTCCTTACAGATGATGGAATCGCACCACTTGTGTTTGTGGCCCTGATCCCTGTGTTCATGGTAATCAGGAACACCACTTGGCGCTGTGTATGGTTCCACGGCTTCCTGTTTGGGCTTGTGTACTATTTCTTCTTCAACTATTGGCTCAAGGGCTTCCACGCCCTGGCAATAGTCATCGCTCCTGTAATCAAGGGCGGAGAGATGCTTCTTCTGTTCCTGGCTCTCAAGGCCATAGATGAAGCTTTCCCAAAAAAGGGATATATACTTAAGGGCGCTGTTTGGGCTGCATATGCATACCTGGCTGAAAACTGGTTTGCAGGATATCCTTACGGAAACATTGTCTACGCCCTTTATCCATACCCTGTTCTCTACCAGACGGCAGATATTACAGGAATCTGGGGAATCATATGCCTTATGGTGTTTCCTCAGGCTGCAGCTGCAGACTATCTCTATCCATGGGTGATGGGAAAGAGGGGATCCTTCCGCCTATGGCTGAAGTCAAATCTGATTCCTCTCATTATCTGGGCTCTCCTATCTGTGGCCTCCATAATCTATGGAATCTTCTCCCTTGCCTATTGGGAGGACAGGACTCCTTCCTCCACAATGCGCGTTGCCTGCGTCCAGCATAACCATGATTCCTGGAAGGGTGGATACAATACATACAGAAGCAACTTCAACAATCTCAAGAGGTACACTACAGAATCCCTGGTAACGGATCCGGATCTGGTAATCTGGTCTGAGACAGCTTTCGTCCCTTCTGTAGCATGGCATACCACCTATGATGCCGAAGGCACTGTGTGGGAAGATATCCATGACCTTACCATAGACTTTGTGGAATATGCAGAATCCATAGGTGTTCCTCTCCTTACAGGAAACCCAAAGAGCGTCATCGCTGATCCTTCCCTTCCTCCATACGACGAGGATGGAAACAAGAACAGCGTAGAATACAACACTGTAATATTGTTCCAGGACGGAGAAATCAAGGGAGAATACATCAAGCAGCATCTGGTGCCTTTCACAGAGCACTTCCCTTATGAGAAGCAGCTTCCATGGCTATATAACCTTCTTAAGGCCATGGACTACAACTGGTGGATTCCAGGAACCGAGCCAACGGTCTTTGAGCTAAATGGAGTCCATTTCTCCACTCCTATCTGCTATGAGGATGCCTTTGGTGTCCTGAATGCAGAATATGTGGCTAGCGGAGCTGAGGTCATAATCAACATGACCAACGACAACTGGTCCAAGAAGCCATCTGCAGAGTGGCAGCATGCAGAGATTGCAGCCTTCAGGTCCGTCGAGACCAGAAAGGCCATGGTCAGGGGAACAAACAGTGGAATCACCTGTCTAATAGTCCCGACAGGAGAGATCCAGGATCCTATGAAGCCATTTTCCATGGGAACCCATACCTATGAAGTTCCTGTATACAGCCAGAGCGATTACGGCAACACCTTCTATGTGGAGCACATCGACCTCTTTGCAAAGATTGCCATAGGTGTAAGCATAGCCGCTTTGGCCTACTGGCTCATAAGGAAGCTGTACTTCCTTTATCTCTATCTTTCAAAAAGGAAGGGGGAGGAAAAATGACAAGAGCTTCCTTGGTGGTAATAGGCTCCGAGCTTACTAGGGGCATCATACAGGATAAGCATACAATTCTGGTTTCCAGGGAGCTTACCCATATAGGCATACATTTCTCAGAATCTGTAGTGATTCCAGACGACGGAACCATCCGAGAGGTGCTGGGAGCCCTTATCAGGAACAACGATATCGTACTGGTTACAGGAGGACTGGGGCCAACTACCGACGATATGACCCGCTCCGCCATTGCGGAAGCTGGAGGAAAAAGGCTGGTAAGGCATGAGGGAGCCTGGAACCATCTTCTTGAGACTTTGAAGGACAGGGCCTATGGCGCCAACGAGAAGCAGGCCTACATTCCAGAAGGCTTTACCCTTATTCCCAATCCCAATGGCACAGCGCCCGGCTTCTATGGCATGGTAGATAAGACTCTCATTGTTTCCATGCCTGGACCGCCAAGGGAAATGGAGCCTATGTTCCGCTCCTCTGTCCTTCCTGTCTTGATGCGTCACATCGGTGCCAAGGAGGAGGAAAGGGATGAGTATTCAACTTTCCTGATTTCTGAAGCAAAGCTGGAGGAGCTTACAAAGGAAGCTGACAGCACTCTGGATTGGGGTACAAGATTCCAGGACTACAGAATTTCTCTCTATGTCTCAGGAGGAGACAGAGAGAGAAGGACAAAAGCCATGGATAAGCTTAAGGCGCTTACTGGTGAAGGCAGGATAGCGGAGGGTGACTGTACAGCTTTGGGGCTTCTGGTTGATGAGCTTAAGAGAAGGGGAGAGACCATAGCCTTGGCAGAAAGCTGCACAGGAGGCCTTGCCGCCGCAAATCTTACATCCCTTCCAGGATCCTCTTCCTACATGCTTGGCTCTGTAACCAGCTACGCTTATTCTGTGAAGGAAAAGGTCCTTGGAGTAAGGAAGGAGACAATTGAGAAATATGGAGCTGTCTCTGATGAGTGCGCAATGGAAATGGCAGAGGGCGTAAGAAGGGAGCTTGGCTCCGACTGGGCCTTCTCAATTACAGGAGTTGCCGGTCCTGACAAAAGTGAAGGGAAGGAAGTGGGGACAGTGTATTTCGGCTTCAGCGGAAAGGGTAGGGAGACCCAGTCTGCTTCCATCCATCTCTTCTCCTTCGGCAGGGAAAGCATCAGACGGAGAAGCACAGCTGCTGCCTTCATCCTTCTTCGCCTATATATGGAAGGAAAGGACACGAAGGCCATTTCAGAAGGCTGGAAGGTATTCTGAAGAGAAGGGCTACCCGGGAAAAGGTAGCCCTTTATAAATCAGCTGATGGAAGTGCTTTTCATCTGGCTTAATGGAAGCTTATACACGAGATAGGACAGAGCACACATTACAAGGCCCAGAGTGAGGAATACAGCAATCTCCTGCCCTTCCATCAGGGAGCTGAAGGTGACGCTGATATTATTTCCCACAGTCACTACGCTTTCTGTAAAGGTTACCAGCCTTTCGCCGATCCATAGGAAGGCGATGATTACAGCAGCAATAATCACTACGCTTAGGGGAGGACGGGCTGTGGTGGAGAGGGCTGAGGAAATGGAGCCGATTCCAAATGCGAAAACGCTGGATGCCACAAAGCTAAGGGCTGTGAAGGCAACGTTTCCAATGGACACTGGATAGAATATCGATGACACGGCTCCAATTACGAACAGGATGACGAATGTCTCCAGAAGCGCCACAGCCTCTACCTTCATTACAGAGAAGAATGCCCTATCCCTATTAAGACCCATAAGCATGTAGAAGCGCATATACTGGACCACAAGGGCTCCCAGCACAATGTGTGTGATGACAGGGAATGCTCCGATACTGGTGGCGGCTCCCTGCATGAAGAAGTGGAGGGTCAATAGTTCCTCTCCTGAGTATCCCCCTAATATCATAACCAGGAGCGGCAGGACCACATAAGACAGGAATAAGCCTGCTCCAGTGGCAGAAAGTATGCTTAACAAATAGTCCTTCAGGACAACTCTATCTCTTTTCATCATTCTCCATCCTTTGTGATCTCTACAAAATATCTCTGTAGGTCCACTCTTTCCTTCTTTACATTCTCGTTTTCCACTTCTCCCTCCACCAGGACCTTCTCCTGTCCCAGGATAGAGGTACGTGAAATGATGGTGCAGTTCTTTGTAGCTTCCTCCACTTCACTTCTGTCACCGGATACCATGTAGATATTCTCAAGGAGGGAATCCTTGTCTTCAGCCTTCAGGACCTTTCCTTTGTCGATGATGATGACAGTGTCGATTACAGGAGCTATCTCTTCAATCAGGTGTGTGGCCACCACAAAGCATCTGTCGGGAGAGAAGGCTGAAAGAAGCTCCTCGTAGAAGAGCTCCCTATGGTTTGCGTCCAGGCCTAGTATAGGCTCGTCGAAGAAGACGAACTCCCTTACACACGCCAGACCTATGATATCCTTGAATATGGTCCTGTATCCTGTGCTCAGCTTCTCCCACTTTTTGTTTACATCAAGCTTGAACTTCCTTGAAAGCTCCATAGCTTTATCGAAGGAGCCTGCACCTGAGTCCTCCAGCATCCTGAAGACATTCTTCAGCTTTGTGGAGGAGGGGAGCATATTTTCATCCCCTACAATCATTATTCTCTCAAAATCTTCAGGGCTTCTTCTTATCTCACGCCCTTCAATGGTTATGGATCCAAAATCCTGGTAGATTCTGTTTCCAATGCTCTTTATCAGAGTAGACTTTCCAGCTCCGTTCCTTCCCAGAAGCCCAATGATATGGCCCTTCTCAAAGGAAAGGGAGACTCCATCCAAGGCCTTGGTCCTGCCAAAGCTCCTTGATACATTACTGCACTCTATCTTCATTTTTCTTCCTCCATCATTATTGCCGAGATTATCTCCTCTCTATCCATGCCGAGCCTTTTGGCTTCCTGCAGCATGGGAGTGAGAAACTTGGACTGGAAGAGAGACTTCCGTCTATCCTTTATCCTTTCCACGGCTCCCTCTTTTACAAACATTCCGATACCTCTCTTCTTTTCAATGAGTCCTTCATCCAACAGAAGATTCATGGCCTTCAGCACAGTTGCAGGGTTGATGTGGAGTGCAACGCTAAGCTCTGTGGTGGAGGGGATTGCACTTCCTTCCTTGTATGTGCAGAGGAAGATGTCATCCTCCAAGGCCTTCGCCAGCTGCTGGAATATGGGGCTGTCATCATTAAATGTGTAGTTCATCTTTCTCCTTATTTGGTTAGTTACTTGACTAATTAACCAAATATCATAGAGCCGTGGAAAGTGTCAAGAGGAGAGATAAAAAATCATCCTCCGCTGTGGAGGATGATGGATGCTGTGGCAAGGTAATCAGTCAATGAGAGCCTTGATCCATTTCTTTTCCTTGCTGCTGATCTTTCCGTCGACGGCACATATAAGCATTATGACTACGATGATGTCTGCCTTCATCTCTTCTGAGAAGAATCCGATAAGGTCCACCATTTCATCTGTGATCTTCTTGATTTCCTTGTTCTCTTTCCTGAGGGAAGAGAAGACCTTCTTTGCTTCCTTGTAGTCCAGGTTATCTCCGAAGAAGGCCTGGAGCAGTGGCTGTACAAGAATATATTCCTCTTCTCCCAGCCTTCCGTCTGCAGCAATGGATGCATATATGAAGGAGGAGAAGATATCAAGTCCACTCTGTCCATCTTCGCTGAAAGCCATAAGTGCAGGAATCAGCTTCATAGCCTTTTCTCCAAGGACAAAGGCATAGGTATCACTGTCTATCTTTTCAAAATCTCTACATAGCTCATCAAAGTCTTTCATTTTTTTCACCTCTCCTCTAAAAATAGGTCCTGTACCCTCCATAAGGCAAGAAAAGTTAAATATAGATTCTGTGAAGATGGATATAAGTCCATTTCTCCATTGGAATTCTTT
>JAEDOD010000133.1 GCA_016302165.1 Sphaerochaetaceae bacterium | reverse complement strand
GAAGTTGCAATTCCAGAAGGCGTTGAGGAAAGTGATATTGTCTCCTTCATGGAATATCTGGTGGCTAGAGACCCGAGCCTTGCAGAAAAAGCTGAATACAGTATCCAGGACTCCACCCTTAGCCTTATTTATGTCTCACCTTTGAAGGAAGAGGAAGTTAAGGAGCTGTGGACTTCTCTCCTGGATAGGGTAAGAGAATACGTTGAAGAGCAGGAAACGACAGAGATAGCTCCAATTGCTGAGACCGAGACAATAGCTCAGGAGGTCACTGAAGAGAAGAAGGAAGAGCAAAAGCTTCCTTCTCCATTGACAGCCGCCGGACGCATGGTCCTTGATAAGAGCGTGTCGCTGTCTCTCTCTGGGCTCTATGACCCTGATTCCTCCATTTCCATGGAAATCAAGGGAGCCTTCTCTATGGAGATAGCCCCTTCCATCCACCTTGGCCTTAAGGCTGGATATGATAGTGCGGGCTATATCCCTCTGCTTCTATCCCTCCGATACGATACTTCTCTTCTCTCCGGTCTCTATCTATATGGAGACCTGGGCTGGAGATTCGGCCTCGGTGGAAATAAGGGGGGAGCCCTTATTGGAGTTGGAGTAGGATACGAAAGGGAAATTGTGGATGACTTTATCCTATTTGGAGAATTGGATCTTCGCCTTATGCTGGGAGAGAACATCAGACTGATGCCTCAATTGTCTTTAGGTGGAAGGTATATCTTTTGATTGATGGAGGGAATGAAATGAGAAGCGACATCGAGATAGCAGATTCTGCGGTACTGGAAGATATAGGCGCCATAGCAGAGAGAGCTGGAATAGATAAGAAATATGTTGAATGCTACGGCAGTAAGAAGGCGAAGATAGACCTTGGCTTTCTGAAGGCCAATGAAGGGAAGAAGGACGGAAAGCTGATTCTGGTCACAGCAATCACTCCAACTCCCCTTGGAGAAGGAAAGACCACTACTACCATTGGACTGGGTGACGGATTGAGACGGATAGGCAAGAAGGCTGTACTGGCCCTGAGGGAGCCCAGCATGGGACCTGTCTTTGGAGTTAAGGGAGGAGCCACAGGAGGGGGAATGGCCCAGGTTGCTCCCATGGCAGATATCAATCTCCACTTCAATGGAGACTTTCATGCCATCGAAGCAGCCAACAATCTTCTATGTGCCATGGTGGATAACCATATTTTCCATGGCAACGAGCTGGATATAGATCCCTCCACCATTACTATCCGCCGTGCCATGGATATGAATGACAGGGAACTTAGGTCAATCGTTGCAGGGCTGGGAAGGAAGAACGGCGTGGTGAGGGAAGACGGCTTCGACATTACGGTTGCCAGCGAAGTCATGGCTGTGTTCTGCCTGTCCTCATCCCTTTCCGACCTGAAGGAAAGGCTTGGAAGAATCATAGTAGGGTACTCCAGGAAGGGCTCACCTGTAACGGCAGCTGACCTGAAGGCCCAGGGAGCCATGGCAGCTATTCTTAAGGATGCTCTGAAACCTAATCTGGTACAGACATTGGAAGGAACTCCTGCCTTTATCCATGGAGGCCCTTTTGCAAATATCGCCCATGGCTGCAACTCTGTTTTGGCTACCAGGATGGCCTTGAAGTGTGGTGAATACACTGTGACGGAAGCAGGCTTCGGTGGAGATCTGGGAGCTGAGAAGTTCTTCGATATCAAGTGCAGGGCCTCTGGTCTTGTTCCTTCCTGTGTGGTGTTGGTGGCCACTGTAAGGGCACTGAAGCTTCATGGTGGAGTAAAGAAGGATAATCTGAAGGAAGAGAATCCTCTTGCGGTCAGGGAAGGCTGCTCGAATCTCCGCCGCCATATCAGGAATATGAAGGATGTATTTGGGCTTCCTGTGGTGGTTGCTTTGAACAGGTTCCTGACAGATACTCCTGAAGAAATCGAGGAAGTCAGGAAGGCATCCCAGGAGGAAGGGGTGGAGATGATCCTTTCCCAAGGCTGGGAAAAGGGAGGGGAAGGCATGGTGGAACTGGCCGAGAAGGTTTTAGAGCTATGCGAAATGGAGTCCAAGTTCACTTTTGCCTATGACAGCTCAGACAGTCTGGAAGATAAGATCAAAAAACTTGTCACCAAAGTGTATGGCGGGGCCAAGGTCAACTTTGCTCCTGGAACAAGGACCAAGCTTAAGAAGGCTCAAGAGCTGGGTATGGGCTCCTCCCCAGTCTGTATGGCGAAGACCCAGTATTCCTTCTCCGACGACCCGAAGAAGCTGGGGGCTCCAGAGAACTTCACTCTTACAGTTTCCGATATCAGGATCAGCAGGGGAGCCGGGTTTGTAGTAGTGCTCACTGGCGACATAATGACCATGCCAGGGCTTCCAAAGGTTCCTCAGGCAGAGCTTATAGATGTCAGCGAAGATGGAACAATAAGCGGACTGATGTAATGGTTAGAGAAATTGTTACGAATGAAAAAAAGCTCAGGGAGAAGTCTGAAAAGTGCACTTTTCCCTGTGCTTCCCTTAAGGCTGACCTTGAGGATACTCTCCTGTTCTATAAGGATAGGGCCATTGGCATTGCCGCAAACATGATAGGTGAAAACAAAAGGGCCATGGCTATAATCATTGATGGAAAAGTGAGAGTGATGTTCAACCCTGTGATTCTCTCCGCTTCTGATCCTTATTTTGCAGAGGAAGGCTGCCTTTCCCTTAAGGGTAGAAGAAAGGTCTTAAGACATCTGCATATAGAGCTTCTTTTTTCAGATGAAAACGGACGGGAAAAGATGGAAGGCTTCTCCCACCTAGAAGCTGAAGCCATTCAGCATGAAATGGACCACATGGAAGGAGTCATCATATAAGTTTCAATTCCTTCTCTTTTCTTATCTTTCCCAGCCTGGAAGTGATGGAGAGCACATATTCGCTCTTCATTCCAGCTCTCTTCTCCATTGCCTTGGCAACAAAGGATGCAGACCCAGGCTGGAAGTGGTTCACTATTATTCTCAGTCTCTTTAT
>JAEDOD010000031.1 GCA_016302165.1 Sphaerochaetaceae bacterium | reverse complement strand
AAGCAGAGACAGAAATAATTAGGAGGCCGATATGGCACGTATAGTAGGTGTTGACTTGCCAAATAAGGCAGTTAAGATCGCTCTGACTTATATCTATGGTATTGGCAGGAAGTCTGCCATGGATATCTGCCAGAAGACAAATATCAATCCAGACGTAAGGATCAATACTCTCTCATCTGAAGAGATCGCTACTCTCAGAAACGTTCTCGAAAATGAGTACAAGATTGAAGGTCACCTCAGAACTGAAGTCGCCCTTAACATCAAGAGACTGATGGATATCGGCTGCTACAGAGGTCTTCGCCACAGAAAGAATCTTCCAGTCAGAGGTCAGAGAACCAAGACTAATGCCCGCACAAGAAAGGGTAAGAAGAAGACAGTCGCTGGAAAGAAGAAATAAGGGGAATTGAGAAATGGCTACAGCAAAGAAAAAAGTCAAGAAGACTGTTCTTGAAGGTAATGTCTATATTCAGGCTACCTTCAACAATACTATCATCACCTTCACTGATCTTGCGGGCAATGCAATCTCCTGGGCTTCTGCAGGTGGACTGGGATTCAGAGGAGCTAAGAAATCAACTCCTTATGCTGCTCAGACAACTTGTGAGACAGCTGGTAAGAAGGCTATGGACTCCGGACTCAGAGAAGTTAACGTTTTCGTCAAGGGTCCTGGTGTAGGTCGTGAGAGCGCTATTAGAACTCTTGGTGTTTTGGGTCTTAAGGTTCGCTCCATCAGAGACGTAACCCCAATCCCACACAACGGATGCCGCCCACGCAAGACACGCCGTGTCTGATCAATCTGCGGGGCTCGTCCCCGCAGCAGCTGCATAATTGCGGCATGAATTAAATAGGAGTAACCATGGCAAGAAAAAATCTTCTTAAGGGTTTCAAGAGACCTCAGGGTATAATCTCTGAAAATACAGTCAGTACAAATGACTATGGTCAGTTTGTTGCTTATCCTTTTGAGAGAGGATTCGGAACTACAGTCGGAAATACTCTCCGCAGAGTTCTTCTTTCCTCTATTCAAGGTTATGCTGTATCTGCCATCCGTTTCACCACTTTTGTCGGAGAAAGCAAAGCTCCACACATGGTGACTTCGGAGTTTGAGTCATTACCTGGTGTCAGAGAAGATATTTCTGATATCATTGCAGCTATTAAGAAATTGCAGATCAGCATGCCAGAAGAAAGCGAAGGAACAATCCTCACCATTTCCTGCAAGGGTCCTGGTGTTGTTACTGGAGCAAACTTCGAGAAGGACCAGGTGACAATCACCAACAAGGATCAGTACATCTTCACCATGATGGAAGATTGCGATCTTGAAATGGAAGTCCAGATTGACCTTGGTCGCGGTTATGTACCTTCCGAACTTAATGAAAAGTACTCTGAGGAGCCAGGTGTAATTTCCATTGATGCATTCTACTCACCAATCAAGAGGGTCAAGTATTCAATTGAACCTTTCAGAGTTGGTCAGAGAAGCGACTATGAGAAGCTCACACTTGACATCTATACTGACGGAACAATTTCTCCTGAGAATGCTCTCGGAGAAGCTGCAAAGATCATCAAGGAGCACTTTACTGTCTTCATCAACTTTGATGAGGATAAGGTCTGCACAACTGAAGAGGTTGATGAAGAGGAAGAGAGAGTCAAGAGACTTCTCGATACCTCTGTGGAAGAGCTTGAGCTTACTGTCCGCTCATCCAACTGTCTGAAGAATGCAGGCATCAAGACAATCGGAGATCTTGCAAAGAAGACTGAAGATGAAATCACCAAGACAAGAAACTTCGGAAAGAAGTCTCTTTCAGAAATCAAAGACAAGCTCAAAGAGTGGGGTCTTACTCTTGGTATGACAGACTTCAGTGTTTTGAAGAATTCAATTAAAGTTCCAGAGAACAAGGAAGTAGAAGAAAATGAAGCATAGGATTGGTTTCAATGCGCTTTCACGTAAGGGATCAGAACGCAAGGCCCTTAAGCGCAACATGGTCACATCTCTCTTCAGATATGAGAGAATCGAGACCACAAAGGCAAAGGCTCTTGAAGTAAGAAGGATGGCCGAAAAAATGATCACTCGTGCTAAGGTCGACACTGTCGCCAACCGCAGAGAGATTGCTAAGGACATCTATGACGAAGATATCGTTACAAAACTCTTCAAGGAAATCGCTCCTCTCTTTGCAGAACGCAAGGGTGGATACACAAGAATCCTCAAGACTGGTTTCAGACAGGGGGATGCTGCCGAGATGGTAATCCTTGAACTGGTTGAAAAGACCAAGAAGGAAGAAAAGGCAGAGAAGAAGGAAGACAAGAAGGACAAGAAGTCTGACAAGTAAGTCTTCCTGCGGGTTAAAGCTCGCATTAGTCAGTCCGAAAGGGCAAAAGGACAGGATTTATTCCTGTAGCCGTCACCAAAGGGTGGCGGTTTTTGTTTGATGTTTAAAGGCAAAATGTATGTAACTTGACAGTTGTTGAACTTTATCGCAATATAGTCCACAACAAATAATATTGTTCGGGAGGATACAAATGGTAACGACATTGTTGTATCTCCTGGTTGGAATTGTGGGTATTGCTATCGGCTTCGGCGGCCGTTGCATATATGCGAAGTTAAAATTGACTTCCGCTGAACAGAGGGCTAAGGTCCTTGAAGAAAATGCTTTGAAGAATGCCGATGCGAAGGCTAAGGAGATTATTCTGGAGACCAGAGATATTCTCCTTAAGGAGCAGCAGCAGCAGGAGAGCGAGGCGCGCGACAGAAGGGCTGAACTGCAGAAATCCGAAAGAAGACTGCAGCAGAAAGAGGAGAATCTTGAGCGCAAACAGCAGGAGAATGACTCTGTAGCAAGACAACTGGGAGAAAGGGAAAAGGCTCTGAAGGCCAAGGAAGAAGAGGCCGAAAGAAGAGAAGCTCAGCTTGGTGAGGAGTATGAGCGTGTAGCCCAGATGACCCGTGAAGAGGCCAAGAACATTCTTATTGAAGGAATGAAGGCTGAGGCTGAACATGAGGGTCAGGTCTATATCAATAAGATAGAGCAGGAAGCCCAGCTTTCTGCAGACAAGAAGGCTCGGGACATCATCATAACCTCAATCCAGAGACTTGCAACTGAAGTATCAGGAGAAATCACTACAACCAGCGTAACTCTTCCTTCAGATGAAATGAAGGGAAGGATCATTGGTCGTGAGGGAAGAAACATCAGGACCCTTGAGACTCTTACAGGAGTGGATATCATCATCGATGATACTCCTGAAGCTGTTGTAATCTCATGCTTCGACCCTGTAAGAAAGGAAATAGCCAGAGTGGCCCTTGAACGTCTGGTCCAGGATGGAAGAATCCACCCTGCCAGAATAGAGGAAGTGGTAAACAAGGTCTCCAAGGAAATCGGAAGAGTCATTGTAGATGAAGGTGAAAAGGTCATCTTCGACCTTGGAATCCACAATATGGGCACTGAACTTGTCAGGGCTCTGGGAAGACTTCATTTCAGGACCAGCTATGGCCAGAATGTATTGCTCCACTCTAAGGAAGTTGCAGTCCTGGCAGGAATGATCGCTTCGGAAGTAGGTGCTGACGCTGACCTTGCCATGCGTGGAGGTCTTCTCCATGATATCGGAAAGGGAGCAGAGACTGAAAGTGAAGCCAACCATGCCGAGCTTGGTGCCGAGCTGGTGAAGAGGCTTGGTGAAGATCCTAAGGTTGTAAACTGTGTTCTCAGCCACCATAACGATGCAGAGCCTATCTGCATTGAGGCCATTATCGTACAGATAGCTGACGCCATCTCTGCAGCCCGCCCTGGCGCAAGAAGGGAAAGCCTTGACAACTACATCAAGAGACTTGAAGCTCTTGAAGGAATTGCAAAGGGATTCGATGGTGTAGACAACGCATATGCTGTCCAGGCTGGAAGGGAGCTGAGAATCCTTGTAAACAGCGATGCTGTCAACGATGAAGGTGCAAAGAAGATTGCAAGAGGAATTGCTGAGAGAATCGAGGCTGAGCTGAGATATCCAGGAAAGATCAAGGTCACCATCATCCGTGAGACTAGAGTCGTGGAGTATGCAAAGTGACAAAGAATACACTTCGTGTAATGATGATTGGAGATGTATCCGGTCAATGTGGAATGGGAGCCCTGTTTCTAGGGCTCTCTTCTGCCATTAGGGAATACAAGGCAGATTTCGTCATATGCAATGGAGAGAATGCAGCAGGAGGCTTCGGCATTACTCTTGATGACTACACCAGAATGAAGGAAGCTGGAGTGGATGTCATAACCAGCGGAAACCATATCTGGCAGAAGGATGAGATCTTCTCTGTCATGGAACGTAATGACGATATCCTCAGGCCTCTTAACTACCCGGATCCCTCTATAGGTAAAGGCGCGACAGTAAAGTCTGTTTCTGGCATTGAGATTGCTGTCATTAATCTTCAGGGCAGGGTGGATATGATGAGCATCGACGACCCTTTCAGAAAGGCTGAGTCCATGGTAAGAAATCTGAGAAAGCGTACTCCATTGATCTTCGTGGATTTCCATGCGGAAAGCAGTGAAGAGAAGGAGGCTCTGGCCTTCAGTCTTGATGGAACTGTTACAGCTGTAGTTGGAACACACACCCATGTACAGACCAGGGATGAAAAGATTCTCCCTAAGGGTACAGCCTACATTACTGACCTGGGTCTTACTGGAGTGCTGGATATGGTCATAGGCTCCGATCCTTCAAAATCCATAGAAAGACAGCTTACCCAGCTTCCTATCAGGAGCGAAGTGGCTGAAGGAAAGGGAAGGATCCAGGGAGTGGTGGTGGAAGCTGACTGTACTACAGGAAAGGCTTTGAAGATAGAAAGGTTCACCTTCTGACAACCACTTCCCCCTCCGAGATTATTACAAGGCCCTTTGTTCCCAGATTGAGACTGAGGGTCTTTTCAATCTGCTCTGAGGCTTCTACTGGGTCTGGGCATGAGAGAAACTGGGAGGATAGTGTTACAAAAGGTATTCCGTCCCTGACCACAGCTCCAATAAGTGTGGTGCCTTCAGGAATCAGCGAGATGAAGCCCTTTGCCTTCTCCTCCACAGTTTCAGAGAGGAGAAGAGCTTCCAGGGTGTAGTGGAGAAGATCCCTGTAGCCTGTGTGGATGGTCCTTTCCGACTCAACCAGCCCGCTGTAGGATGACAGTACGACCTTTACGCTCCTTACGTCCTTGGCGCTTTCCTTATCTTTCCATAGGGCGTAGTGCTCCAGGAATCTTGTCTCCTCAAGGTTAGCCTTGAGATTTGGGATTGCCAGAACAGAAAGAGGCAGGGCAAGGAGAAACAGTACTATGTATAGTACAAAGAGATATCTGAAGGATGACTTTTGCCCGTTGTCCCTGTTTTCCATATATTTGATTGTAGAATAAAAGTGTCTTTGGGCAAAGAGTGGAGTGTATTCTTATTTTTCTCTCCAAGAGTTGGAATCTTGACTTGAAATGGAATAGTATTTAAGGGTGCATACCCTTTCTGGTAAAAGGAAAACGATATGATGGAAAAACTTGATATAAGAAATAAGGCTGATATAGATACAGATCTACCTCTGATTTCAATTGTAGGAAGACCTAATGTAGGAAAGTCTACACTGTTCAACAGACTCATCGGTAAGCGAAGAGCCATTACTGATCCAACTCCTGGAGTTACAAGGGATCCTATTCCTGAGCGTTGGCTATTGGGCAACCATCCAGTGACTCTGGTGGATACAGGAGGTGTGAAGCTGGATAAGGAAGGTCTGGACTTCGCTGTTACTGAGAAGTCCCTTTCAATTCTTGCCATGAGCGACATCATCCTATTCATGATGGACTGCATGGAAATAACAGCAGAGGATATGATGCTTCTGGAAGAGGTGCGACCTTATACAGATAAGGTTATTCTTGTTGTAAACAAGGTTGATGACCCGAAGCGTGATGATCTGGTGTGGAACTACTTCTCCTACGGATACCAGAGGGTTGTGGGAATTTCTGCAGCCCATGGCCTGGGAATCGAGGAGCTGGAGGATACAATCCTTGGAATGCTGAACATGGAAAGGACAGAGGAGATTCCCGAGGAGCCGGATTCCATCAAGCTTGCCATCATGGGTAAGCCTAATACAGGAAAGAGTACCCTTACCAATCTTCTGACAGGACGGGATGTATCAATAGTATCAGACATAGCAGGTACCACAAGGGACGTAATGAAGGCCACCTTTGTGTATAAGGGCACTGATTACACAGTTCTCGATACGGCAGGAATCAGAAGGAAGAGCAAGGTTGAGGAGGACGTGGAGTACTACTCTGTAAACAGGGCCATCAAGACCATAGATGAAGCTGACGTGGTGCTTCTGATGATTGACGTCAACGAAGGGCTGGCTGAACAGGACAAGAAGATTGCCCAGCTGATAGTGAGAAGAGGCAAGGGAGTGGTGCTTTGCCTCAATAAGATCGATATGCTCAAGGGCCCTGAGAACCAGCTTGAGGCCATCAAGGATAGGGTAAGGTTCCTTTTCCCTGTCCTTTCCTTTGCTCCGCTGGTGCCTATTTCAGCCCTGGAGGGCATGGAAGTCGGAAAACTTCTGGATGTGGTGTGGGCAGTATACAGACAGCTGGAGAAGAGAATCGACACCTCCCTTGTAAATGAGGCCATGAAGCGCTGGACCAGTGACCAGGAGCCTCCACGCTCAGCCACAGGCTATTTCAAGGTTCTCTATGGCACCCAGGTAAGCGCCAATCCTGTAAGGTTCCTCTTCTTTGTGAACAAGGTCCATGGATTCCCTGAGACCTACATCTCATACATGAAGAACTGCATCAGAAGGGATCTGGGCTTCTCCTATGTTCCTGTGGAGATTTCCCTGAGGGAAAGAAAGAGGAATCCAAGCCTCAATGACAAGGGACCCAGCAAGGAAGAGGCTGAAATTCAGAAGGTCATAAGACGTAACACCAAGGAAAAGAACGTCAAGAAGGGCATATCCAGAAAGCCGGGAGGAAAGGCAAGGATGGGCAAGGAGACCGAAAGGGCCAAGACCATTGTAAGGAACTCCAAGCAGAAGAAGAGGGCCAAGGGAAAATGAGTGGTTTTCTGGAAAATGAAGGAATCAAGGCAGTATGCTTTGATATCGATGGAACCTTCTATCCCCTGTTCCAGACCAGGCTGCGAGTAGCCTTGGCCTCCCTGTCCTCCCTTCCTTTCGCCCTTAGCTACAATAAGGCCAGGCAGAGGGTAAGGACCGAAGACAGCTTCCTCTCCCTTCCGCCTCTTTCAGAGAAGGAGAGGGCAGAGAGAATGTGCAGATATATGTGGGATAGAAGCGATGAGGAATCCATCAGCTACTTCATTGGAAAGGAGAAGAAGGTATTCTTTGACAGATATGAAAGGCTCTTTTCCGGAATAAAGCCCTACGAAGGCGTAGTGGAGACAATTGAGGAGCTGAAGAAAAGAGGCTACAGGCTGGGTGTCCTTTCAGACTTCCCTGTGGGCACCAAGCTTAAGGCCATGGGAATCGAGGACTACTTTTCTGTGATCCTCTCCAGCGAAGAGTGGGGAAGATACAAGCCTTGTCTTACTCCCTTCGAGCTGATGAGGGATGAGATGAAAGTGGAATCCCATGATATATTGTATGTAGGAGACAGCCTTAGAAAGGATATTGAAGGGGCTGGAAGGGCAGGGCTGAGAACTGCTCTCCTGGGAAAGAAAAAGGAAGAGGGAAAGGCAGACATTGTCTTCTCCTCCTGGAGTGAACTGAAAGGGAAGTTATTTTAGGTGGAATAGTGATGAATACCTTTTATATACTTATTGGTGCAAGCTTTCTATTGAATCTCATAGTTGTTCTGGCCTTCAGGGCTTCAGACAAGAAGGACAGGTCCTTGAAGAATCTGAACCAGCAGGTGAAGAACTTCAGGTACGAGACCACTTCCTTCATGAACAGATTCACAGAAATCGCCAGAGACTGCGAACAGAACATAACTTCACGTATTGAATATGCCAACACTGTACAGGATCATCTTGCAGAATCCATAGACATGGTCCTGGTCCATCAGAAGGAGCTTGATGAGCTGTCGGGAGTCTGCGAGAACTATGGTAACGCACTGAAGAAGCTTAAGGCCCAGACTGAACAGGCTGAGAACAGGGTCTACGCTGTACAGGCTGAGGTAAGGAAGACTGAAGCTGTAAAGGACTTCACCATCCAGGCCCAGAGGGACTTCGAGCGTCTTTCTGCACAGCTGGAAAGCCTTAAGGCAGATTATGTAAGGCTTGTGGCCTCCACCGAGCAGGACCTGAAGGCTGCATCTGCCTCCCAGAAGGAGGAGAACAGGGAAATGCTTGAACAGTTCTCTGCAGCCATCGAAAGGGGAAAGAGCCAGCTTTCTGAATATGTGGCCCTGGAGCGCAGGGGTTATGATGACATGTGCAGGGAGCAGGAGGCCCAGGCAGAAGCTGAGCTCATGAAGCTTGATTCAAAGATAAATGAGATCGAGGGAAAGGTTGCATCCTCAGAAAATGAGCTGAACTCCTTCGCCCAGTCCCTTTCCGAGTCCCTTTCCAGTCTTGGGGAGAGACGTGACCTGATTTTCAGCGAAATGAATGAAAGGGCCTTGAAGCTTCAGGAAGCCTTCGATTCCTCATCCTCCAGGCTGGAGGAGAAGAGAAGCGAAATCTTCTCTGACCTGAAGGAAAGGGAGGAGTCCATGGCCAGGAGCTCTGCGGAGCTTAATGAGGCTATGGATACAAGGCTCCAGAGCATCAGGGAGGAGATGGAGACTGCCTGCAGCGAAAAGATCTCACAGATGGATAGAAGCGGTCAGAATGCCATTGAGGACCTGATAAGCGCCATAAAGAGCACAGAGAATACTCTTGAGGAGAAGCTTAATGATGCTGAAGAGGAGACTGCAGCTTCCATCGCCAGCTATAGGGAGAAGCTTTCAGACAACGAAAAGGCTGTGGAGCAGAAGATAGCAGATCTCCAGAGCTCCCTGGAGGATACTGTGGAAGAGATCAGGAAGACTCTCCTCAGTGAAAGGGATGAAGTTGAGAAGTCTATAAGGGAACTGATAGAGGAAAAGGATCATGTACTTTCAGACATCAGAAAATCCATGACGGAAGAAGGGGAGGAGGTGAAATCTCTCCTTGGAGTCCTGAAGGGAGACAGGGATGCCCTTGTTGCAGAGTTCAATGACTATCTTACCCAGAAGGAGAACGGCTTCAAGGAGGCTGGAGACCGCCTTGAGGGAGACAGAATCGCCTATGTCCAGAGATGCCGCGAGGAGCTTAAGGATGCCCTTGACGAGGCTGAGAGGACAGCTGGAACACAGCTTCAGAGGATCAGGGATACAAGCGATGACTTCCTGAAGGGTGTTACAGATAGACTCCTCTTGAGCGAAAAGTCCCAGAAGCTTCTTGAGGAGACAGCCTATGGAAAGATCAAGGAGGCTGAGAATATCCTTAATGACTACTCCAACAAGATAAAGACCAGTGAAGCCAGCCTCAATGAGCAGATGGAGCAGATTACAGCCTTGAAGGAGAGCATCTGGAACCTTCAGCAGGAGGAGAAGACTCTTCAGGATGAAGTGGATGTACTTTGCCAGGATAAGGACAAGCTTCTCAACGACACTAGCGAAGCCAAGAGACAGAGAATCAATGAGGAGGCCAACCTGGTAAGGCTCAAGGGACAGCAGAAGGTCATCGAAGAGAAGAGAAAGGCAGAAGAGGCCATGAATAAGGAAGGGAAGAAGGCCCGTCACGCCATAGAGGAAATGGATATCATCATCGGAGAAGAGGAGATTGACGTTTCTGACGACGAGTGATTTGACGCTTGGCATGACAATTGTTAACTTCTTAGACAGATGCCCGGGAGGGCATTTGTCATGAGAAGGAAAAAAAAGAACAACATAAAAGGAAGTAAATATATGGCAGAGGAAAAGGACAACGTGGAAAAGGAAGAGAAAAAAGACCAGGAAGCTATGGAAAGTGTTGTCGGAGAAGTGGTGGAAGAGGATAAAAAGGAGACTGAGGATCCAAAGGACGCCAAGATAGCTGAGCTTACAGCCAAGGTCAAGGAACTTGAAGAGACAGTGGCCAAGATGAAGGATGATGACCTGAGACGTATGGCAGACACTGAAAACTACAAGAAGAGACTGAGGACAGAGAAGGAGAATGCTGTAAAGTATGCCAACGAAGCACTTATCTCCGACCTGTTGGAGCCGTTGGACAATTTCTCAAGGGCCATTGAGTCTGCTTCCCAGTCCAAGGACTTTGAAGCCATGAAGACAGGAGTCGTCATGGTGAACGACCAGATGCTGCAGCGCCTTAAGACCAACTGGGGTCTGGAGATGATCGACAGCAAGGTGGGAACTCCCTTCGATCCTAACAGAATGGAGGCCTACGGAGTCCAGGAGAAGGAAGGAATCGACACTGAAGAGGTCAGCATGGAATGCAACAAAGGCTGGCTTCTCCATGGAAAAGTCCTGAGAACAGCAAAGGTCTTTGTGGCAAAGCCTAAAAAGTGAGAAAAAAGTCTTCTGATGGTTTGACGTTTTTATGCCTAGTTATTAACTTAAACTAGAGATGGGGAACCATCAGAAACTAAACTACTGAAATATATGGAGATATAAGTATATGGGAAAGATCATTGGAATAGACTTGGGTACTACCAACAGCTGCGTAGCAGTAATGGAAGGTAACGAACCTACAGTAATTGCAAATAGTGAAGGAGATAGGACCACTCCTAGTGTAGTGGCTTTCAAGGGAAGCGACAGACTTGTGGGTAAGCCTGCAAAGAACCAGATGGTCACTAATCCTGAGAACACAATCTACTCAATCAAGAGATTCATGGGAAGAAAGTTCCATGAAGTTACAGAAGAGACAAGAATGGTCCCTTACAAGGTGACAAGCGGAGCTGGAGACGAAATCAAGATTGACGTGGACGGAAAGCTCTACTCTCCTCAGGAGATCTCCGCAATCGTCCTTCAGAAGATGAAGAAGACAGCAGAGGACTTCCTGGGTGAAGAAGTTACAGAGGCTGTCATCACAGTACCTGCATACTTCAACGACGCTCAGCGTCAGGCAACAAAGGATGCAGGAAAGATTGCAGGCCTTGAAGTTAAGAGAATCGTCAACGAGCCTACAGCTGCAGCTCTTGCCTATGGCTTCGGAAAGGATTCCTCAAAGGAAGAGAAGATCGCCGTCTACGACTTTGGTGGCGGTACCTTCGATATCTCAATCCTTGAGCTGGGAGATGGTGTCTTTGAAGTAAAGAGCACAAACGGCGATACACATCTTGGTGGAGATAACATCGACCAGGTCATCATCGAGTGGCTTGTGGCAGACTTCAAGAAGCAGTATGGCATCGACCTCTCTCAGGACAAGATGGCCCTTCAGAGACTTAAGGAAGCTTCAGAGCAGGCAAAGATCGTCCTTTCCTCCTCCACTTCCACAACAATCAACCTGCCATTCATCACAGCTGATGCAACAGGTCCTAAGCACCTTCAGCAGGAGCTTACAAGAGCAAAGTTCGAGCAGATGATCGAGCCACTTGTTGAGAAGACAAAGATTCCTTGCATGAACGCTCTCAGGGATGCAGGCCTTTCTGCTTCCGATATTGATGAAGTTGTACTTGTTGGTGGTTCCACAAGAATCCCAATGGTACAGGAAGCTGTAAAGAAGCTTTTCGGAAAGGAGCCTCACAAGGGAGTCAACCCAGATGAAGTCGTTGCAGTAGGCGCTTCAATTCAGGGTGGTATCCTTAAGGGAGATGTAAAGGATGTGCTTCTTCTTGATGTCACACCACTTTCATTGGGAATCGAGACTCTCGGTGGCGTAACAACAAAGCTCATTGAGAGAAATACAACAATTCCTACAAGGAAGAGCCAGATCTTCTCCACAGCATCCGATGGACAGACAGCTGTATCCATCCACGTGCTCCAGGGTGAAAGAGAGCTTGCTTCCCAGAACAGGACACTTGGAATGTTCAACCTTGAAGGAATCGCTCCAGCTCCTAGAGGAGTACCACAGATTGAAGTTACCTTCGACATCGATGCCAACGGCATTGTCCACGTATCTGCAAAGGATCTTGGAACAGGCAAGGAGCAGAAGATCAGAATCGAATCCTCTTCAGGTCTCAGCGAGGCTGATATCGAGAAGATGGTAAAGGAAGCTGAAGCCCATGCCGAGGATGATAAGAAGGCAAGGGAGGCCATTGAAGCCAAGAACAACGCAGAGACACTGTGCTACTCCACAGAAAAGGCTCTGAAGGAATATGGCGACAAGATCTCCTCTTCCGAAAAGGCAGACATTGAGGCTGCAATCAAGGACCTGAGGGACACAATCGCTTCCTCCAACGCTTCAGCAGAGGAGATCAAAGGTAAGACAGAGAAGCTGCAGCAGGTTTCCATGCAGCTGGGCCAGAAGGTCTATGAGGCAGCTCAGCAGGCACAGCAGGCTCAGGGCAACGCAGGTGCAGGTCCTCAGCCAGGAGCAGGATCTCAGGGTCCATCCTCTTCTGATAATGGAGATACAATGGATGCAGACTTCGAAGAAGTCAAATAAAAGAGAATCCTTAATATTCCACACTAAGCAGCATGGATTCCATGCTGCTTTCTGTGTAGACTAGGTCGTGTTATGGCAAAAAGAGATTATTATGAAGTGCTTGGCATCCAGAAGGGTGCTACAGAAGATGAAATAAAGAAGGCTTACAGGAAGGTTGCCATGGCGAACCATCCTGACACCCATCCTAACGACAAGGAAGCTGAGGAAAGATTCAAGGAGGCCAGTGAGGCCTACGAGGTGCTTTCCGATCCTAAGAAGAAGGCAGCCTATGACCAGTATGGCTTTGCAGGAGTGGATGGAATGGGAGGAGCCGGTAACGGCTACCAGAACGTCTACAGGGATTTCAGCGATATCTTTGGTGGAGCAGGTGGATTCTCGGATATCTTCTCATCCTTCTTCGGTGGAGGCGGCAGCCAGAGAAGAAGCGCCTCCTCTCCTCAGCAGGGCCAATCCCTCAGGTATGATCTTACCATCGACTTCAAGGAGGCCGCATTCGGATGCAAGAAGGAAATCTCCTTCGCCCATGACGACACTTGTCCATCATGTCATGGTCAGGGAGGCAGCGGAAGACATACCTGTCCTACCTGTGGTGGAAGCGGCCAGGTGGTTTCTGGTGGAGGCTTCTTCCAGATGGCCCAGACCTGCCGTACATGCCGTGGAACCGGAACTGTGGTGGATAACCCCTGTGCAGAGTGCCATGGAAGCGGAAGCGTAAGGAAAAGCGAGAAGGTCAGCGTCACGATTCCTGCAGGAAGCGATGACGGAACACGCCTTACACTGAGAGGAAAGGGGGACGCAGGAGCCAATGGCGGTCCTAACGGAGACCTTATCCTGGTGATCAGGGTACGTCCTGACAAATATTTCGTAAGGGATGGAAACGATGTGTATCTTCAGGTTCCAATCTCCTATGTACAGGCAGCCCTTGGGGATACCATCCAGGTTCCTACCATTGACGGAACGGATGTGATGGTGGACATTCCTGAAGGAACCCAGAGTGGAAAGATGTTCCGTCTGAGAGGAAAGGGAGTACCTGTACTGAGAGGAAGCGCCAGAGGCGATATGTACCTGAAGGTCATAGTTGAGACACCTAAGAGAATGGGAATTAAGGAAAAGAAGCTTATGAAGGAGCTTTTTGACACTGTCAATCCGACAAAGGCTCCTAAACCTGTTCCCTTTGACAACGAGTAGGAGGAAAGATGGGAGAGAGAGTCTACGGTTATCATGCCATAGAGGAGGCCCTGAAGAAGGCAGGAATGGGTTCCACCCTATATCTGGTACGTGGAGGCGGAGACAGGATCCGTGACCTTGAAAGGAAGGCTATCCTTACAGGAAAGGTGGCCGTGAAGAAGGTGTCCAAGGATGAACTGGAAAGGATGATGCCTGGAACTGACCTTAGAGGTGCTCTTCTTGACCTTGGCGGACCCAGAAGGGGAGCTTCAAGGCTTAAGGAGACTACAGTGGAGGAGTTCTGTTCCTCCCTTGGTGAGAATGACGGAGCTCTGGTAATGGTCCTGGATGGCATAACAGACCCTCATAATCTTGGAGCCATCCTCCGTTCTGCAGACCAGTTCGGGGCTGATCTTGTCCTTATTCCTGAACGCAGAAGCGTCCAGGCCAACGAAACTGTAGTGAAAGTCTCATCCGGTGCCGCCCAGTATGTTCCTGTGGCTGTGGTCACAAATCTCAACAGGGAGCTGGAATATCTGAAGAAGAATGGCTTCTGGGTATATGGTGCAGACATGAAGGGAAACAGCAGCTATGAAGAGAAGTTTTCCGACAGGACAGTGATAGTCATGGGAAGCGAAGGGGACGGAATGTCCAGTCTGGTGAAGAAGAACTGCGACTACATAGTGTCCATACCCATGCAGGGCCATATAGACTCCTTGAATGTGTCTGTAGCTGCAGGCATATTGATGTACGAATATAGAAGAAACCACTGAAAGCTAAGGCCGACGATCGTCGGCCTTTACTTCAGTTCTCCCAGGTGAAGAATTTATTTCCAATGTCGTGTCTGTACCATAGGGATTCCAGAGGCCTATGGTCAATGAGGGAATATGCCCTCTCGTTGGCCTCCTGGATTGTATCGCCATAACCTACCACAGTTATGTTTCTTCCGCCGTCGGTGAAATATCGTCCGTCGCTGGTACGCTTTACTGCACCTACGAATACCAACGGCTTGTCGTTGAGATTCATGAGGTATGAGTTGTCGATACCTTTGATCTCCCTTCCTGTCTCAGGATTGATCGGGTATCCGGGAGTTGCAAGCACAACAGCTACAGTGGCGAGGGAGGAGGTCTCCAGCTTCAGCGTGCTGAGCTTGTCCTCTTTCATTGCCATCATTATGTCCATCACATCTGTCTTGATGATCGGAACCATGGCCTGGGTTGCAGGATCGTTGAGCCTTACGTGGAAATCTACAAGATATGGGCCATTGTCGCTGATGACGAGAGACAGCGTCATTACTCCCTTGTATGAAATACCCTCCTCCTTCATTCCTTTCAGGAGTGGCTCGATGATGCGTTCCTTGATTTCATTCTTTCTCTCTTCCTTAAGAGGAATTGGAGCGATTGCTCCCATTCCTCCTGTAGGAGTTCCTTCATAGTGGGAGACATGGGTATATTCGCTGGCCAGAGGCAGCAGCAGATAGCCGTTTCTGTCCAGGAAAAGGGTTGCTGTAACGTTGATGCCGTTGATGTAGTCCTCAAGAAGTACAGGTCCACGGGAGAACAGCAGTCTTGCGTAGGCTATGATGGAGCTCTTGTCTGAAGAGGAGAGCAGAACCCTGGATGGGGTCATTGCATTGGATTTTATGGTATACCTCTTTTCCTCGCTCTTTTCTGCAAGGTATTTCTCCAGATCCTTTATGTCTGTAAACAGATAGCTTTCAGGAGTTGGTATTCCATGGCGGGCTGTAAAGGCTCTGCCGAAAGCCTTGTCATCTTCAAGCTTCAAGGCTTCCTTTGTGGCTCCGAAGCAGACGACTCCACGCTCTGCCAGGTATTCCCTTACTCCAGCAAGAAGAGGAGCTTCCGTTCCAATGAATACAGCATCTATGGAATAAGCTTTCACAGCTCTATAGACAGCATCACAGTCTGAATTGTCTGTATCAGGAAGGTTGATTGCGATATCTGCAGTTCCAGGATTGCCTGGAGCCATGTAGAGTTCCGAAATGTATGCACTGCGGCTTAGCCACCATGCCACTGCATGGTCTTTGGCCCCTGAACCAAGTACAAGAATCCTCACTTTTTTACCTCTGCATCTATTGTACAACACGGGGATGGCAAAATGCAAAAAGAAAAGAAAGAAGTGCCTTTGAGGCAAGAAAACTGGAATGGATTCCACTTTCTAGTCCACAATCTGCAGGCCATACAAATATTTATGGTTAATTTAATAAGAGAGGACGTGACTTGGTTCAGATTCTAATATTGAATGAAATGCCAATACTAGTGTATTCTGAGTATGGTTTTTGCTCTGTTCGGAAAAGGACAGTGCCTGGAGTGAATATTGGTTTCGAGAAAGTATGCTTCTGATTATCGGCTGGAAAATGTTGAGGATAAGAAGGGAAGGATCATTACAAAATCCGTATATAGAGGAGATCTCTATGGATTCTCGAAGCCTGAAAAGGAGATCGGAAAGCTGAAGAAGGTATATGCCGTCTCTACTCTGATGGAGTGGGTTCTATACTTTGCTTCCCTCCTTATGAACACAGAAAGCGGAAGGACCATGTATGTATCCCTTCCATTTCTTGTGATTGCATTTCCGCTTCTAGGCCAGTCTGATGCCGTATGGACCTTTATCTCATCCAGAAAAGATGTAATCAGATCCGTAAAGGACAAGATTACAGAGAAGATGATATCCTGGGTCTTCATGGTATTCTTCTTCTCCCTGTCCTCGTTTGTGGGGCATATCATCTTCTGGATAAGAAATGGAGAAGGTGTGAAGGATGCCATATTCCTTGTGCTCACTCTTCTGGTCCTAGGCTTATCCTGGAACCTGTTTCTTCAGAGAAAGGGGCTTTCCATGGAGAAGAGTGGAACCACAGTACTTCCTGAAAGGGAAGATGAATAGGGAAAAATGTACGTTGTACATGTAAAATACCTCCAGGAGGAAAAAATAGGAATGAAAAAGACTCTTGCAAT
>JAEDOD010000030.1 GCA_016302165.1 Sphaerochaetaceae bacterium | reverse complement strand
CATCATTGATGACTCTTACCAGCACTTCTTCGCTCTGAAGAGGATTGAATACAGTAAGGTGCATCTCAGCTGGCTCTCCGGCAACAGGAATAGCCTTGATGGTCACTTCGCCGCTCTTCTTTACAGTGAGAAGGCCTGTAGGTGAGACAGTTGCAATGGATTCGTCAGAAGATGAGAAGGACACATTCTGCATTGTCGCATTCAGTGGAAGCACATATGCGTCCAGCTGATATGGCTCAGCTTTAACGCTGATAGAAGAAATTGCATTTCCGATAACAGCCCTTTCTGTAGCAACAGTGACCACCCTGAAATAAGTGGAAGTGGAGTAAGCTGTACCATCTGCCGTCTCTCCGATGAGAGTAAGCACATTTGCGTCTCCTCCTACAATCTGCACTGAATCCATCTCTGCTGTAAGAGTAATGGACTGGGCTTCCTGGAAGCTTCCGCTTCTGATGAGCTTTCCGTTTACAAGCCAGGTGTATTTTACGATGCCATCGATTGCGGATGGAATGGAGACTGTCTGAGGAGAAGTCGGAGTCACCATGATATCGCTGGCATTTCCACTTCCTCCGCTGATGGAGAGCTTGAAGTTCTCTATAGTAGGCTGGATGAATGTGATTGTCGGGACCACAGGTGTTACAGCCTCTGTGCTGGAGGAAAGCTCACTGGATGGATCGAAGGCCTCTGTCTTCAGACTCTCGTTGACAGCCTTTACACAATAGGAGTAGCTGGTGGAGGTGTAGATATTGGTATCTGTATATTCATTGGAGCCGCCTTCCACAAGGGCAACTGGAGTACTCTCCATCACACCATCCACAATTCTGTAGACTTCATAGCCAGAAGCCCACACATCGCTATTAGGCCATGTTATCCTGATGGATTCTCCTCCATCGATTCCAACTATCTCCTTACTTGGAGTCTCAGGCTTTCTGAGCCTTACCTTTACACTTCTCTCTGTAGTGCTGGAGATTCTCTTACCATTTTCCCCTACGCTATCGCCATCCTTGATTGTTGCTGTAATGGTGGTCATACCTGGCTTGATTGCTGTAAGGGTGACAGTATTGTAGAGGCCATCGTTATCTACGATATCGAAAAGGCCTGATGCACTCCACTCCAGTGCCTTGTAGGTAGTGTCTAGAGGAGAAACGGATGCTGAGAGCGTGAAGCTGGCTCCAGTTCCGATATACTCAAGCGGCATATTGCTTTCGGCTATTGCAATGGACTCTGCAAGGACCTTTGGCTGGAAAAGATTGGATACAAAAGGCTTGGTCTCCCTTCCATATGGAGTTCTGCCAACAGCCTTTACAATGTAGCTCTTTCCCCTCACCAGGTCGTAGTCGAACTGATACTCCATGTCATTGGCCCTGACTTCAGGAAGAGAGAAGACCTTTCTTTCCACTTCACTGCGACTTGTTCCGTCTGTCTCATAGAGAACAAGGGAGATATTCTCATAGAGGAAATGTCCATCCTCATCAGAGTTTGTCCAGGTGACCTTAAGGTCAGTTACAGGATTCTCTCCATAGTTAAGGACCAATTTCATTTCATTGATCTCTACCGGGTTGTTCTTATCTGAAACAATGTAGAGGTCTGGTGAATCAGGAACAGAAACCTGCCCCGAATATATCTGGTAGCTGTCATGGGAAAGCCTGAGAAGGAGGTATTCCACTCCTTCCACAGTATAGTAGATTCCAAAGTAGCCCATTCCATTCTTGGTTACAGGAATATTTTTGGTATTGAATGTGACGCTGGTCACACCCACAGCAACTGTCTTCTCCTCAAGGATTCTGTAGGTAGGATTATAGTTGTTGGCAGAGTAGTCATCTGTATAGAAGAACTTCACCTTCAGTTCATTCTTTGTGGCCACATCCTTCACCACGCCATCCACCTGGGAAGCTTCGCTCCAGTCTATGGTTACGTTTACGCTTCCAGTAAGGCCGGATCCGCTATTCACAGCCTTAAGAGTGACCATGGCTGTATTGGTTCCACCCACACTTACCTTCAGATTGTTATCAGCCTTTCCTTCATAGAGGAGGACAGGTGTCTCATTTTCTCCCTTAAGATAGGCCTTTGCATATACTTCATATTCCCCCACCTTTACTGAGTCGAAGGAAACATTGGCTCCAGCGCCAGAAGTGACGGTGACGGATGAGTTATATCTTGACTCTAGACTATTTGTGTCCACAAGGGCAACTTCATAGTAGTTGGCTTCAAGAAGGGATGAAGATTCAGGAAGGACAGTCCTCGCTCCTGTAAGGGATGAGACCAGAGCGATTGAGACACTTACCTTTATATCTTCCTTCTCTTCCTCCACTGGAGTGGAAGGAGTCACAGGCTCCTTGATTTCAGAGTCACAGGAGACTAGGGCTAAAAGGGACAAAACTAATGCGAATATTAAAAGGAACTTCTTCATATCAATCCATGTGCACAGGGCGCACAGGAAAGAATTTTCCTGATTTTCATTTTACATGTCAAGGAGAGTGTGTCTATTTAATTAGACATTTCTCTAAAATATAAAGATTTACAAAATAAATATCTAACAGAATAGAAGGATTTGTATGATTTTAGGGCATATAGAAAGGGGACCTTCCGGCCCCCGCATGTAGCTTTCTTTAGATCAAAGCGCAGCCTTGAAGGATTCAAGGATATTTCCCTTGTTATCCTCCAGGGCCTTTCTTCCTTCCTTACCGGCAGAGAGGAAGAGGTAATACTTGATCTTCGGCTCTGTTCCGCTTGGTCTCACAACCAGCTTCTCTCCGCTCTTGAAGCGGATGATGATCACGTCAGCCTTAGGGAAGCCTGTTCCTTCATTCTTCAGGTCCACTACGCTTTCGATCTCTCTGGAAGCAAGAGTGTCTCCGCTCTTGAGGCTTCTCATGTTAGCCATGATCCTTGCCATCTCAGCCTTGCCAGCTGCGCCTTCATAATCTCTTGCGAATACAACCTCTGTAGAATATCCATACTCTTCATAGATGGCGTCCAGTCTATCCTGGAGAGTAATGCCCTTCTCTGCATAGTGGCACATCATCTCTACAGCTGCCACAGCTGAAGATACAGCATCCTTGTCTCTTACACTTGGAACAGTAAGGAAGCCGTAGGACTCTTCACAGCCGAAGAGGAAGTGCCTTCCGCAGCCCGGATTGTCGTCAATCTTCTGGATCTCTTCAGCAATATACTTGAAGCCTGTGAGCACATCCCTGCACTCTCCGCCATTTTTCTCTGCAATCTTCTTTACCAGATCTGTGGTCACCAGTGACTTTACAAGCATTGGTCTGTCTGTGGCCTTTCCAAGCTCCTTTTCTGTGTTGATCAGATAGTCTGCAAGGAGAGTTGCAATCTGGTTACCTGTGAGAAGAAGGTAGTCGTTCTTCTCAGGAGTCTTAGGAATTGCGATTCCAAGTCTATCTGCATCAGGGTCAGTTCCAAGGACGATATCCGCCTTGATTTCCTTGGCCAGGGCGATGACCTTCTCCATTGCTTCCGGGCTTTCAGGGTTAGGAAGCTTTACAGTCGGGAAGCTTCCGTCTGGAGCCTTCTGCTCCTCAACTACGGCCACTTCCAGACCAAGACGGGAAAGCATGGTTGTAAGAGGAACGAGACCTGAACCATGGAGAGGAGTATATGCAACCTTGACAGGACTCTTCTTCACCAGTTCCGGTCTTCTCAGGGAAGCGATGACCATTTTATAGTAGGATTCGTCCACACTTTCAGGAACAGAAGAGAGGATTCCGCTCTTTCTTGCGTCCTCTTCATCCAGAGATTTCACGTTTTCGTCCTTGACGGCCATTACGCACTCTGTAATTCCAATATCATGGGGAGGAGTTACCTGACCGCCATCTGCCCAGTACACTTTGTAGCCATTGTACTTGGAAGGGTTATGGGAGGCTGTAATGACAATGCCTGCTGTGGTTCCAAGTGTCCTGACACAGTAGGAAAGCATTGGTACCGGATGGAGAGTATCATAGAGATATGTCCTGACTCCGTTGGCTGAAAGTACAAGAGAAGCAGAAAGGGCAAACTCCTTGGACCAATGACGGGAATCATAGGCGATAGCTACGCTAGGAGATGAGGAATTCTTCACAAGATAATCAGAAAGACCCTGTGTGACTCTTCTGACCATATATGTATTGATGCGGTTTGTTCCTCCGCCGATAACTCCTCTCATGCCTGCTGTACCAAAGGCAAGGGCTGTATAGAATCTCTCGTAGAGATCATCCCAGTCACCGGAGGAAAGGGAATCCTCCACTTCCTTCCTGAATATTGGGGAAGTCTCCCACTTCAGGTATTCCTCTGCCTTACTCTTGATCACTTCAAGTTCCTTATCATCGAATGCCATGATTCCCTCCTTATTGAACTATTAGGGATTCTACCACAAACATGAGGGTTTTGTGGTCCCTCGGTAGGCAATTTCGAAAGAGAAGCCTTTTTTTTACAACAGAGGTGAATTCTGAAGAGAATTCCATGGAAAGGCGTCTTCAAGGGTATGTGATATTGATTATTTTTTTCTTTGGTGTATGATATATGCAACAAAACGCAACAAATCACAGAAGGAATATAGAGGTCAACATGAACAACGACTACAGTTACATCATCCACAACAATGGGGACCTTTCAAAGAAGGACCAGAGCCTGGCAAAGGAGCTCTTTCCTGTCTCCACAGCCAGAGAGGCACGTAAGTTCCATCGCCAGATTCCTGGCTACAAGATGACTCCCCTTGAAGCACTTCCAAACCTTGCACATATGCTGGGAGTAGGAGGAATCTTCATCAAGGATGAAGCCCAGCGCCTGGAATTGAACTCATTCAAGGTCATGGGAGGATCCTTTGCCATCTACCGCTTCGTAAAGAAGATGCTGGGCATGGAAGACAAGGAGCTCACCTTCCAGTATCTTACCAGCAAGGAATGCCACGACAGGGTCGGAGACATCACATTCTGCTCTGCAACTGACGGAAACCATGGAAGAGGACTGGCTTGGGCTGCAAAGATGCTTGGCCACAAGTGCCAGATCTATGTCCACTCTGAGACAAGCCAGGCAAGAATCGACGCCATCAAGAAATATGGAGCTACCGTCACAGTGGTGGACGGAAACTACGACGATGCTGTGAGAAGAGCTGCAGAGGATGCAGAGAAGAACGGCTGGTATGTGGTTTCAGACACTTCCTGGGATGGATACACAGAGATTCCTACATGGATCATGCAGGGTTACACTTCCATGCTTCTTGAGTGCCAGGAGCAGTTTGCCGGCATGGGAATCCAGAAGCCTACCCACGTTATCGTCCAGGCTGGAGTTGGCGCATTGGCAGGAGCTGTAGTGGGCTTCTACACAGCTCTTTTCCCGGAGAATCCTCCTCTCTTCATCATCGTTGAACCAGACAAGGCTCCCTGCGTATATGAATCCATCAAGGCTAACGACGGAAAGTGCCACAGCGTAAAGGGTGCACTGGACACCATCATGGCCGGCCTAGCCTGCGGAGACCCATCCCCTCTGGCCTTCAAGATCCTCAACGGCAATGGAGACATCTTCATGGAGGTTCCAGACTATGTGGCAGCCAGAGGAATGAGAATCCTTTCCTGTCCACTGAAGGGTGACCCCTTCATCATCAGCGGAGAAAGCGGCGCAGTTCCACTTGGAGCCCTATACTCTCTCCTTACTGAAAATGAAGATGATAATCTCAAGAATGCCCTGGGCCTTAACGAAGACTCACTGGTATTCATGATCAACACTGAGGGAAACACAGATCCTAAGCACTTCAGAAGAATCATCTGGGACGGACAGGATCCAGTGCCAAAGGAATATAGGACAAGAAGATAGAGAAAAGACGTCGAACGATAGTCATCTAGCGTTACAGGAAGAGACCATGTAAGAGTAGAAATGCTCCTCCATGGTCTTTTCCTTTTGTACATATATTAGTAGCAGCACACAGCATCCAACATGGAATTCCTGCTCCTTTCACGCTTTTATTGGCTTTCCATTTCACTTGCCAGGTCTTTTCTGGCATTATATGCTCCTTGGAACCACACTTGATAAGACCTACGGCAAGGTGGACGGAACAGACAGTTTTTTAAGACTTTGAGGAGAAGAGTCTATGGCTACTCTGACAACGATTACTTCTACCTGAAGGTCGGATTGAAGCAGTCGCGAATAGGTATAAATCTCACAAAACTTATGGCTGGACCCATAATTCTCTCAGTGCGGACCGCTTTCTCCCTATTCTTTTTTGGCATCAGGAAAGAATCCTCCTTTATTTTTCGAAACCTTATTGACACAAAGCCTGCTTTACTCTAAAGTCTTGTTTGTTCGTAAGACATTCTCCGGTAGCTCAGTCGGTAGAGCAGGTGGCTGTTAACCACCCTGTCGGGGGTTCAAATCCCTCCCGGGGAGACAAGTGCGGTACAGAAATGTACCGCATTTCTTTTTCTGGAAGGAATGTAAAAAAGAGACTGCAGATCCTACAGTCCCTCTCATCTTCTTCACCCGTCTCCATCAAAGCCCAAGAATCTCTACAGCTTTGTCCAGGTTCTTCCTGATCTCGATGTGCTGGGGGCAGGCTTCCTCGCACTTTCCACACTTGACGCAAAGCATAGGCGATTTCCTTCCCTTCTCTGTAACAAGAGTCTTATACTGCATTCCTGCTCTTTCCTTGTTGTTGTACTGAAGGACAGTGTTCAAGGCGGCGAAGCTTCCGCTGATCCCGATATCCTTTGGGCACACTTTTGCGCAGTAGTCGCAGCGGGTGCAGGGAACGGAAGGAAGGGAAGAAAACACTTCTCTCGCCTTCTCGATGGTCTCCTTCTCTGCTTTGCTTAGGCCCTTGAAGTTATACATGGTCTTTATGTTGTCTGAAAGCTGGTCCATGGTGGACATTCCTGAAAGTACAGTCAGTACACCATCCAGGGATGAAGCAAATCTGATGGCCCAGGAGGATGGAGAAGCATTCGGATCTCCGTCACTGAAGACTTTCCTTACGTCAGGATGGGGATCGGAGAGAAGACCGCCCTTCACAGGCTCCATGACTATGATCTTCTTTCCATGCTTTCTTGCCACTTCATAGCATCCTCTTGACTGGACCTTGGGGTTCTCCCAATCTGCCCAGTTTATCTGAAGCTGGACAAACTCCGCTTCATCATGGCGGGAAAGAATATCATCCAGAACCTCAGGAGTATCATGGAAGGAGAAGCCAAGATGCTTAATCACACCTTCCTCCTTCTTTTTCAGGAAATAGTCCCAAAGACCATATTCCTCAAATTGAGAAGCATTTTTTCCATTCATGGCATGGAGAAGATAGAAGTCGAAATAGCCGGCGCCTGTCCTTTCAAGGGAGATATCCAGCTCCCTCTTGGCGTCATCGCTGCTGTGGCATCCTGACCACAGGGCACACTTGGTGGCAAGATAATAGGACTTCCTTGGATATCGGTCTACCAGAGCCTCCTTAATGGCTTCCTCACTTCCAGGATAGGCAAAAGCGGTATCGAAGTAGTTGAATCTTGAAACCATGAAGGCATCAACCATCCTCTTGGTCTCTTCAATATCGATCCCCTCCCCTTTTCTGGGAAGTCTCATCATTCCGAAGCCCAGCTTTCCTACACTCTTATCCAATATCTTTTCCTCCAGAAAAAAATAGTCTATTTCTTTATAGATAATCAAATTTTTTGAAAGAGTGAAGTGGTATTACACAATTTTACAGTTGCTCTTCAGCCTGATCCAGGCCCAGGTCCACCTTAACTCTTTCGGAAACTGTCAGGGAAGAAGGAGTGACAATGGAGTCGAAAGCCAGGATCCTTACCCCTTTTTTCTCCGCTTCCCTAAGGGCAAGGCCGAACTCCCTATGGGTTCTCCAGTTGGGGACGAACTTCTTCACGCCCTTCATCTGGATAAGGATGAGAATGGTTGCACCATAGCCTTCACTTTTAGCTTCAATCAGCTCCATTATATGCTTCACACCCCGCTCTGTAGGAGCATCAGGAAAGGAGACAATTCCATTCTCTTCAAGGGTGCAGCCCTTGACTTCAAGATATTCAACCCTTCCGTCCGGCTCTCTTATCTGGAAATCGAAGCGGCTATTGTGAAAGGTCACTTCTCCCCTGACTTCAGAGCCGAGGGGGAAAAGGGCCCCGCTCTTCAGATGCTCCTCTACAGCCTTGTTTGGGGCCTGGGAGTCCATATTGATGAGAAGAGGAGGAAGATTTTCTCTCTCCTTCTCCACAGCAATAAGGTCAAAAAGGGTGGAGCGGGCGGGATTAGAGGACTTCTCCAGATAAACTTTACATCCTGGAACGAGAAGCTCCCTGCAGCGCCCTGTATTCTTCACATGGCACTTCACTTCCCTTCCTTCCACTAAGACAAAAGCTATGAACCGGTTTGGACGGGAGAGAAACCGTCCCTCCACTATTTCTCCCGAATAGATCATCTCTCTTTTCCTTCAAGAATACCTTTCCATACATATGACAAGACAAAGCCTATGAGTGGGAAAACAGAATAGGAAAGGAAAAGCATGGAATATCCGAAGCTTTCGATGATGAAGCCACCGAATAAGGCACCTATCAGCTCTGGAAGATTAGTGGCCAGAGACCAATACATAGTCATTCCCAGGTCATAGTGGCTGCTATCAACGTTGTCTGCAATGTAGCTGGTGGCCGAAAGATGAAGGGCTCCGAAGGTAAGGCCATGAAGGGTCTGTGCAAGTATGAAGGGCAAAAGGCCAGGAATCAAGTACAGCAGAAGTCTTATTACCAGAGCCACAGCAGAAATACGGAGAATGGTCAGACTGGTCATTACACCCTTCTTCTTCAGCCTGCCGAATAGTACCATGCAGAATACTTCAAAGGCTGCCCCAAGAGCTATGAAAAGGATGAACCTGTTCCCCAGTCCCAGGTTCTCTGTCATATATGCCGAGAGAAGCTTCTCCACTACAGCCTGCCCAAGCCTGGTGAAGGCCACAACGATAAGGAAGAAATAGAATCTTCTTGGGAATACTGAAAGGGAGAAGGTAGATTCCTTCCCTTTCTCCCGTACCTCCTCCTTAAGGGAAGCGCACACCAGGAAAAGAAGAGGAAGGGAGACCATCATGCATTTGAGTATGGAGGAGTTCTCATCTTCCCTAGGCCAGCCAAGGATGCCGAATATCACCAAGGTTGAAACATAGGCAAAGGTTCCCATGGCCCTGATGGTGCCATAGCGGGAGCTGTCTCCCTTGAGGCTTCTGTTTATGAAGCCGTCAGCTAGAGGATTCATGCACCAGAAGAAGCCATTCATCAGAAAGGCTGACAGGGCCACCAGTGCAATGTTTCCCGAAAGGATATAGGGGAAGGAGAACAATATGGCCAGAAGAGCGGAAAGGATCAGGAAAGGCTTGGTCCTTCCTTTTTTGTCTGAAAGGGAAGATATCACCATGGGCACCACTATTGCAGAAAGCTGGCAGAGGGCGATGAGCACTCCACAGAGAGAGTGGGAATAACCCTTATTCCGGAAAACTATCTGAAGATAGGGGGCGAAGGATGCCACGGCTATCTGAGTACACATGGACAGAAAGAAAAGTTGCATGGAACGATTATCCCTTTCCGTTTCCTTTACTTCAAGAGGTGGAGAAAAGAAGTCCTCCCCGAAGGGAGGAGTTTATCAGAGCACGTGTAAAGAGTCTGTATCGATAAGGAGGGAGCAGGTCTCTCCCTGTCTGTAGACACGACGATTCTTAGGATTGTGGTCTTCAAGCTTGATCAAGGTGTTTCCCACTGTAACATGATAGTTCTGATAGGATCCCATGAAGCAGGAAAGCACAACCTTGCATTCCAGACCTCCCTGGTCTCCAAGCCTTGCAGCTTCAGGACGAAGGACAGTAGAGTATTCCTTGCCCTTCTCCATTCCGCCTTCCCTGAGAGGAACTGTAAGCTTCTTACCTTCGAAATCCAGGGTTGCATATTTTCCATCAATGGAACTGCATCTTCCCTTGAGGAAGTTGGCTTCTCCGATGAAGTCTGCAACGAACTCGTCTACTGGATGGTAGTAGATCTCTTCAGGAGTTCCCATCTGGGCCACCACACCTTTGTTCATGATAATGATGTTGTCACTGATGGCCATGGCTTCAGACTGGTCGTGGGTTACGTAGATGGCTGTAATTCCCACTTCCTGCTGGATTCTCCTGATTTCTGTCCTCATCTGGACCCTAAGTTTTGCGTCCAGGTTTGAAAGGGGCTCATCAAAGAGAAGGACGCTAGGCTCTATGACCAGAGCTCTAGCCAGGGCTACTCTCTGCTGCTGGCCTCCAGAGAGCTGGTTGGTCATTCTGGACTCCATGCCTCCAAGCTCCACCAGGTCCAGAATCTTCATTACCTTCTCCCTTATTACATCCTTAGGAAGCTTTCTGAGCTTCAAGCCGTAGGCTACGTTGTCGAAGATGTTGTAGTGAGGAAGAAGGGCATAGCTCTGGAACACCATGGCTGTATCACGCTTATTAGGTGTCAGCTCGTTGATGGCTTCGTCCCCAAGATAGATTTCCCCTTCATCAGGGCTCTCAAAACCTGCAATCATTCTCAGCGTAGTGGTCTTTCCGCAACCGGAAGGACCAAGGAGAGTGACGAAGGAACCTGGCTTGATTTCAAGGCTTGTATCCTTTACAGCATAGAAGTCCTTTCCTGTCTTAGGATCCTTGTATATCTTTGAAATGTGTTCAAGGCGTACACCTTTTTTAATCTTTTCCATATTATTCTGCTGCCTCCTGCAGCTTTTTACTTGTTCCGAAATGCTTGATGAAAAGGTTCATCAGGAGTACGGAGCCATAGGTGATAACGATTAGGATTGTGGAGAATGCACAGGCCAGGCCATAGGAACCCTTCTCTGCAAATTCGTTGATCTGGACAGTAATGAGCAGGAACTGAGGTGTAACGAGAAGGATAATTGCACTGATGGCTGTTATGCTCCTTACAAATGCTGTAACAAGGCCGCTAAGGAAGGAATCCTTGATCAGTGGCAGAGTCACGGTCATGAACACCTTGAAGGAATCGGCGCCCATATCATATGCAGACTCCTCAATGGACTTGTCTATCTGGCGAAGGGCTGAAATTCCGCTTCTGGTACCTGTAGGCAAAGACCTTACCACAAATACGATTATCAGGATAACACCGGTTCCATAGAGTCCCTGGAGGAAACCTGAATGGAAGACTCCAGAAGAGAAACCTCTTATATATCCTACGCCAAGGACCGTTCCAGGAACTGCCATGGCCAGCATGGACACAGCTTCGATGAATCCCTTGGCCTTGAACTTCTTCTTGACTACCAGATAGCTGATTATCATGGACAGAAGAGCTGTAATAGGTGCTGAAATCAGGGAAAGAAGGAAGGAATCCTTGAAGGCCTTGAAGCCCTTGTAACGGGTGAACACAAGCTTGAACCACTTGGTGGTAAGCGGGAAGAACTTGTATCCCCAGGTCGGGAACAGTGATCCGATAGGTACACAGATATACATCATGATTACGAATATGGCCACTGCAGCACAGAATATGGTAAGAGGAATCTTTACGCTTCTGTCTTCAATGAGCATCCTTACCCTGGAAGCCTTTCCTGTAAGGGTGGCGGCGGTCTTCTTCTCCAGTACATATTTCTGCACAGCGAACATGGCAAGAGTTATGGCCAGAAGGACCACGGCCATGGCTGCAGCACCTGGCTTATCATAGGCTCCAGTAATCTGGAGGTAGATGGTAGTTGCCAAAGTATCGTAGGATCCACCGATGATCATTGGGTTTGCGAAGTCTGCAATGGATTCGATGAAGGTGACCAGAAAGGCATTTCCAAGACCTGGAAGCACCAGGGGAAGAGTTACGGAGGAGAAGACCTTGAAGCGTGATGCCCCCATGTCTCTTGCCGCTTCCTCCAATGAAGGGTCGATGTTCTTCAGTAGGCCCTTGAGCATCATGTAGCACACTGGGAAGAAGGTAAGGGTCTGGACCACTGTAATGCCCCAGAAACCATATACGCTGTTATCATATATGCCCAGAATGTGCCTGGTAATTATGCCCGCCTTTCCGAAAAGCATAATCATGGAAAGGGAGAGGACAAATGGTGGAGATACTACAGGCAGCATGGAGACCACCTTAAATAGTCCTCCAACGAACTTGTTCATCCTCAGATATACTTCCACATAGGCAAAAAGAAGACCAACTATCGTGGAAAGGATTCCTACCAGGAAACCTACCTTGAGTGTGTTGGTGATTGCTGTGGTGAATGTGGGAATCTTGAAGATTCTCTGGAACACTCCAAAGCCGAAGCCTCCGTCACCGACGAATGAATCCACAAGCAGGATTGCCAGCGGATAGAGAATAAATAGAGTGAGGAAAGCGATTAGCACCACAATGGTCGTAACCATTATCGGATCAGCGAGAAGCTTCTTCCTATCCAATGCTGCGCCTTGACCTTTGGCCATAGACTCCTCCTTAAGACAAAGTATGGCAAAGGAGGGATGGCAACTGTCATCCCTCCCCTACTTCTGTGATTTCAGGTTCTATTACTTGACCTGGAAACGAGTTGTATCGTCTGTAGCTGCACCGGAAGCTGCAAGAGCATTCATGACTTCCTGGACATATGTCTTGATGTTATTTGTTGCATCTTCGAAGTCATATTCGATGACGTTGGATGGATCAAGACCGAACTCATAGGCGATCTCAGGCTGCTCTGCATTGTCGAGGACCAGGAACTGGTAGGAACCATTGTCCTTAGCGATGTTGACACAGTCTGGGGAAAGGGCGAACTCAATCCAGAGTTTGGCTGCATTTGGATGCTTTGCTCCTCTGAAGATAGCTGTAGCACCGATTTCACAGGTTGTACCGGAGGATGGAATCACCATACCGATGTTGTCATAACCGTTGTCGACAATCTGTGTGATTACGTCATGGAGGAATCCGAGACCGATGACACACTCACCTGTTCCAACATTCTTGGAAGGACCGGAACCGGACTTTGTGTAGACCTGGATGTTCTTATCAAGGTCAACAAGGTACTTGATGCCTTCATCGTGACCATACTTCTGGATGACTGTGTTGATGATGAGCTTTGCTGTACCGGCTGTATTGTAGTTACTTGTCCAGATGAGACCCTTGTACTGAGGATCTGTAAGGTCAGCGAAATCCTTTGGGATATCGACTCCAAGTCTTGCAACTTCATCCTTGTTGTACATGATTCCAAGGATACCTGTGTAAATACCGAACCATCTGTTCTGGCTATCCTTGTAGACATCCTTTGTAATATGGGAGGCATTCACTGCGTCATATGCTTCAAGGAAGCCTTCTGATGCAAGAACGTTGTAAGGGTCTGTTGTACCGCCGAACCATACGTCAGCTGAAGGATTACCGTTCTCTTCTTCAATCTTTGCCTGGACCTCACCTGTGCTCAGTCTCTGATAGCTTGTCTTGATTCCATAGAGGGACTGGAACTTCTCACATGCTGCTGAAAGATATTCCTCCTCACATGAACCGTAGACAACGAGCTCGCCTTCTGCCTGAGCCTTGGCCACAAGAGAATCTTCAACAACTGGAGCTGTCTGTGGAGCTTCAGCTGCGCCCTGGGCAAATGCTCCTGAAATGACAAGAGCAAGGACCATAAGAACTACTGTAAGTTTTTTCATTTTTTCTCCCTTTTGTCGCAATATTATTGGACTAATAATGGATTATCTTTCAATTTATTGGGTAAAGCAAGGAAATAATAAAATATTTGTTTCCTTGTAAGAAATGGCCATCTGGTAGATTTTCTTGATAAAAGTGATTTTAGTTTTTTGAATCAATGTTTAACGCGAAAGCCTTACGGATGGATAGTGGCAGTCCTATCTGAATATCCACCCTAAAGCTCCATGAAATAGCCTCGAAAAAAACAAAGACCCGGAAATCCCGGGCCCTAGTTCCAAAATGGATAAAGGATTACATAAGATCCTTTGGCTTACGTGCTGTATTGCCAGTCTTCTCACAATATGCGACGTGGCGGAGCTTTCCATTCTCGAATACACTCTTCATCTTGATGACGCCACCCCACTTGCTGAGAAGAACCTTAGAACCTTCACGATGAGCGTTCTTTGATACGTTTCCTGCCATATCTATATTCCTCCGACTTAAATTTCCAGTTACCGAGTCATATTAATGACATTGCATCAATTTGTCAAACACATAGCTCAGCACTCTGACTCTATCACATTGAGGGCTCCTGTCTCAAGTCCTTACTTGATTCTTTTGTCCTTCAATATAAGAATGACGTATGGAAAATATCATGGGAAAAGAAGAAGCAGAGAAAATAGGACTGGAATCGGAACGCCTACTCTATAGGCCTTGGAGAGATGAAGATAAGGATATGCTCTTTGAGGAGGCCAAGGATGAGGAAGTAGGACCGAGAGCCGGATGGAAGAGCCACAAAAGCCCTGAGGATTCCCTTATAGTGATCAGGAACATCCTTTCTGAAGATAATACCTTTGCAATCATTCTGAAGGATACAGGAAAAATCATAGGTTCCATAGGCCTATTTCCCTCCACTGTAAAGGAGTTGAGCATGGGGGAGAAGGACCTGGAAGTAGGATACTGGATAGGAAGAGGATATTGGGGAAATGGATATGCTCCTGAAGCTGTCAGGACCCTGCTCTCCTTTGCCTTCCTGAATCTTGGAGCAGAAAGAGTCTGGTGCGGGGCCTTTGAAGGAAACAGGAACAGCATGAGGGTCCAGGAAAAGTGCAACTTCACCTTCAGCCACACGGAAAAAGCCCATATCGCTCCCCTGGACGAAGATAAGATTGTACATTTCAGAGTGCTTGAAAAGAAGGAATGGGAATCACTTCAGGGAAAAAATTCATAAAATATTCTTTACCCCCTTGCAAAAGGTCAATGAATTGGCTAAAGTGCTTCTTGTCGGACAGATATGCCCAACTCGCCGCCTTAGCTCAGCTGGCCAGAGCACGTGATTTGTAATCTCGGGGTCGTTGGTTCGAATCCGACAGGCGGCTTATCCCATCGAAAGATGGGGTTTTTTATTGAGCTTATTCCTTTAAAGAGACTACTTTCAATGGTATAATCTCCCCATGGAAAAAATCAGACTAGAAGACTTTTTAGAGTACAACTATCTCTCTTCCCTGAGTGTTACAGAGGAAGGGGTTTTCTTCATCCAGGCCCAGGCCAACAAGGAAAGGGACGGATACGACAGATATCTCTGGACACTCAGGGATGGAAAGGCTGTAAAGCTTACCCATGACGGCAAGGCTGGGGAATACAAAGTAAGAGACAACAGAATCTATTTCTCTGCAAAAAGGACAGAGGAGGAAAAGAAGAACAAGAAAAACACCGTCCTCTACGCCCTTCCTCTTAGTGGAGGAGAAGCCTACCCTGCCATTACTGTAGACAAGACAATTGCCAACTTTGAATTCATTAACGATGACCTGATTGTGGCCATAGAGAGCGTAGACAAGAGGACAGAGAACCTTTCCAAAGAAGAGAAGGAGAAGATCGAGAAGGAGATAGATGGATACGAAGATATCGAAGAGTTGGGCTTCTATATGAATGGTGAGGGCTTCACCAACGGAAGAAGATCCAGGCTTGTGTTCGTAAAGAATGGAAAGGGAGAGAGAGTCTTTCCTGATGACTTCTCAACTTTCTCCTACTCCCTCAGCCCCGATAAATCCAGGCTCCTTGCCGTGGGCGAAGTACGAAAGAGCCCAAAAGAACAGTTCTTCTCCGAAATAAGGGAAGTGGAAACCTCCAGCGGCGAGTGGAGGACACTTCTTCCCAGCACCCAGATTTCTGTCTACTCTGCCTACTATCTTGGAGATAGAATCATTGCCATAGGCTCCAGGATGGACAAGTACGGTCTGAACCAGAATGCAGACTTCTACTACATTGAGGACCAGGAGGCAAAGCTCCTGAAGAAATGGGGAGAGGCCATTGGCAGCTCTGTGGGCTCAGACGTTAGACTTGGAGGCGGAAACTCCATTGTACAGGATGGAGACTGGCTCTACTTCACCACTACCCTGGACCATTCATCCTACATATACAGGATCAACAGGGATGGAGAAGTGGAGAACGTAATCGGTGACGAAGGAAGCGTAGACTGTTTCTCCGTAAAGGATGGAAAGCTCCTGTTCATCGGCCTCAGGGACCAGAAGCTCCAGGAAATCTACTCAGATGAGGAAGAGTGCCTGACAGAATTCAACTCTAAGGTTCTGGAAGGAAAATACGTGGCTGTTCCGGAGGAGATAGACTACGAAAACGATGGAGTTCCACTTACTGGCTGGGTCATAAAGCCATTTGGATATGAAGAAGGTAAGAAGTATCCTGCCATTTTCGACATCCATGGAGGGCCGAAGACAGTATACGGCACAGTCTTCATGCATGAGATGCAGTATTGGGCCAACGAAGGATACTTCGTCTTCTGGACCAATCCAAGGGGAGCTGACGGAAGAGGAGATGAGTTTGCCGACATCAGAGGTAAATACGGCACCATCGACTACAGCGACCTTATGAAGTTTACAGATGTGGTCCTGGAAAAGTATAGTGCCATTGACAGAGAAAGGATCGGAGAGACAGGAGGAAGCTACGGAGGCTTCATGTCCAACTGGATTCTTGGTCACACAGACCGCTTCAAGGCCATAGCAACACAGCGCTCCATCTACAACTGGGTATCCTTCTGGGGAACCAGCGATATCGGCCCATACTTCGCCACTGACCAGTGCGGAGCAGGTATCGATGATCTGGAAGCCCTCTTCCACCGCTCTCCTATGGAAGAGATCCTGAAGAATGCCAAGACGCCTACCCTTATCATCCATTCCGATAAGGACTACAGATGTCCTGTATCGGAAGGCTACCAGCTTTATTCAGCCCTGGTGGAGAAAGGCGTAGAGTCTAAGCTGATGCTATTCCATGACGAAACCCATGAGCTTTCAAGAAGCGGAAAGCCTAGAAACAGGGTTAAGAGACTGAAGGAGATCACTCTCTGGATGGATAGATATCTCAAAGCGTGAACCATAGATAGCTCAAGGTTTTGAAAACACGGAAATGAATGGCCCGTAGATAGATTCTGCGGGCTTTAATGATAGGATGGAACTTATAGGAATCATCTATCATGGGAAAGCTTTCCGCTAAGGAGTGAGCTTTTTCTACTTCTACACTTTTATGTGAAGGAATTGGGAAATCAATAAGAAACTGTACTTGCTGTAAGATTAGGAGCGAGAGGCCATATAATTCAACGTCATTCATGCCTATTCGCTACAAATACAGGATGATTGCCCCATTGGCATCAGTCTGTACTCGTTGTCTGATTAGACTGCAACACGGACAAGAACTCCAAGGCCACCTATCAATTCCACTCTTTACATTGATGTATTCTTCCCCATCACCGTCTGTGTCTTCCAAAGCCTCAAATAATACCAAAAATCTTTGAAAAGTGTCCGCTTTTGCCCCTTTCTGGCCCTTGTAATCCT
>JAEDOD010000132.1 GCA_016302165.1 Sphaerochaetaceae bacterium | reverse complement strand
CAAAAAAATTCATATCTGGTGGAAAAGTACAAAAGTTGTGTTCCTTTGCCATATTGACCAAACCCTTTTTCTGATACAACTTCTAGCCATGACTGAAAAGAATGAAAGGCTCTTCTCAAGAAGAGATCTTGGAAACATATACATTCCTATTCTCATCGAGACTCTCCTTACAGTTACCGTAGGAGTTGCAGATACCATGATGGTAGCCCAGGCAGGAGAGGCCGCTGTCAGCGGAGTAAGCTGCTTCAATACTATCCAGAACTTCCTCATTGCCCTTTTCTCCGCCTTTGCCACCGGAGGAAGCGTGGTGGTCAGCCAGATGCTTGGAATGAAGAATAGAGACAGGGCTAAAAGCGGTGTCAGAAACCTGATGTACTTGACAGTACTCGCTTCCCTAGCCCTTACCATTGTCTTCCTATTCCTAAGGGAGCCTCTTCTTCGCCTTATCTATGGCCAAAGTGAAGAGGCTGTAATCCTTGCGGCCAAGGATTATGCCCTTCCAATTGTCATATCTTTGGTCTTCCTGGCCTCCCAGAGCTCCTTGAACGCAATCCTCCGGGTCCAGAGAAAGACCAGGACCACCATGTGGACCTCCATTGCCGCAAATGTAATCAACATTGCAGGAAACGCAATCTTCATCCTCGTATTCCACATGGGAGCCTTGGGAGTAGGAATAGCAACCCTCATATCCAGGATTGTTTCTTCCCTGATACTACTTTTTGCTGCATCGAGAAAGGATCTTCCGTCTCCCCTAGAGAAGTTCTTCACAGGAAAGAAGGATGGAAGGATGATGGGAACCATATTCTCCATCGCCCTACCTTCCGGCCTTGAAAACTCCATCTTCCAGCTGGGAAAGATAGTGATGATTGCATCCATCGCCCAGTGCGGTACAGCCTCCATGGCTGCCTTTTCTGTGCTGGATAACATTGGAACCTTTGCAAACATCACAGGACAGGCTGCAGGACAGACCTTGATGGTGACTGGAGGATACGCTGCAGGAGCAGGAAGATTTGATGAATCCAGAAGACTTACCAGGACCTTCCTTCTTATCGCCTACTTGTCTATGGCGGCCATAGCATTAGTTATCGTTCCCCTTCTCAGGCCTCTCATATCCCTTTATTCATTCTCTCCTGAAACTGCAGCCCTATCCTACCGGATCCTTCTTGAATATATGGTATGGTCCACAGTAGTGTGGCCCGTCTCCTTCACTTTCCCCAACATTCTTAAAAGCTCGGGAGACGTGAAGTTCACCATGTATACAGCTGTGCTGTCCATGTGGATCTTCAGGGTAATGTTTGCCAGGATCCTGGGAATCAGAATGGGCTTTGGAATAGTTGGAATCATGTGGGGAATGTATGTAGACTGGGTGGTCAGGGCAGTAGCCTTCATCATCCGCTACAAAAGTGGTAGATGGACAGAGAAGAGAATCAAGGAAGAATGAAGAATATCAGAGTAAGCGCCGCAGTAATTCATGACGGATCATCCATATTCGCCACAGAGCGGGGATATGGAGAATGGAAGGGAAAATGGGAGTTCCCCGGAGGAAAGAGGGAAGAAGGGGAAAATGGTGAAGATACAGTCAAGCGTGAAATCATGGAGGAACTGGAAACCAGAATTGAAGTTGAGGATTTCCTCTGCACTGTCGAATATGACTACCCTTCCTTCCACCTTACCATGGACACTTATATTGCAAAGGTGGTTGAAGGGAAGCTGATACTCAAGGAGCATGAAGACGCAAAATGGATTCCCCTTCCCCTCCTGGACGATCTGGACTGGCTTGATGCAGACAAGGCTGTGGTCCAGGAAGTGAAGAGATATTTCTCCCTTAAAGGGATCTGAGCATATCCAGAATATCCTGGGCTGATGGAGGGCACTTCACTACCCCATGCCTGGCCTTATGGCAACATGCTCCAACGCCTATCTCCATTTCCTGGCCCTTCCATCCCTGGCCAATGGCGATCTTTTCACCATTAAGGGCATAGAGCTCCCCTTCGTCATCCATTCTCTTCAGAGCATGGATCAGGTTAGCGTAGCAGCAGGAGCAGGCAGACTTAGGGTTGGTCAGGGAACTGAGACGGGAAGCATAGCGCCTTGGCACAGCCACAGGTGAGTTCTCAGGCTTATTGAGTTCGATTATCTTTGCTTTCTCAATGTCGGCGCATCCGGCTCCCATCTCTTTCGCCAGTGATATATATGGAACATCATCAAGATCGAAACCCATAAGAGAAGCGCAATAAGCATCAATGAGGACGCTATCTTCCCCAAGCATCATTCTTCCGGTCTCAACAGGATTACCTCCCTCCTCGAAGTCCAGGTCTCCGCAGATACTGTCTACAATGGTCAAGGATGGAGAATATACAGCGTTGAGGGCAGCGATTGGAACCATAAGGCCCTTCTGATGGAAAAGCCTCTTGGACCTATCACTGAGAATTCCCTTCAGGTTCTTCATGGCACAAGTCATATTGGTCTGGCAGTGGCCCTTCATAACAGGAAGATTGATGAGGTGGTCCATTTCCAGAACCTTCCTTGAAATCTCCATGTTTATTCCGCCTGCACTTTTTGTCTCATAGCGGTCCTTCTTCAGATCAAAGAGCCCTACTCCATACCGACGCTTGATGTCGTAGTAGCCATTGAGCCTGTAGGCCCTTTCAGTGTCATCACCTACCCAGGAACCTTCAAGAATGGAAATGTTGGAGAAGCCATAGTCCTGAAGATATTCGATTACAGCTGTCACGATCTCCATGTGGGTAGTGGCTCCCGTATCAGGAGTTGTGGCCACCACAAGATTAGGCTTGAGACCTATGGATGAAGACTTATCTCCGAATTTCTCGGCTACCTTATAGTCTTCCATAAGGGTCTTGGTCATGTTCTCAATGTCTTTTCCGTAGATAACTCTTATTTCTCTGCTTTTCATTTCCACCTCTGATAATCTGAGTCTAGCACTTTCACGTATATCCTTGAATAACACCCAATTCAACTTTTTGAAATTTTCAGGAAAACCTATAGACAAAGCTCAAGCTTTTGTTTAACCTCTTTCTTGCTTGGGCGGTTAACTCAGCGGGAGAGTGCCACCTTGACGTGGTGGAAGTCATAAGTTCAATCCTTATACCGCCCACTCCAAGTAGAGCTATCTTCAATAAGGAGATAGCTTTTTT
>JAEDOD010000029.1 GCA_016302165.1 Sphaerochaetaceae bacterium | reverse complement strand
GAAGCTATTGATATGTATATCAAGTTTTATAATGAGAAGAGATACCAAATAAAATAAAAGGCTTGCCTCCTCATGATCTGAAAGCAAGTCTCATAATAATATTGATTGTCCAACTTCAGGGGCACACGTAATTCTCTTCTCAGCCCCTTTTTGTCTTCTACTTGTTTCTTCTCAGAAGGAATCTTCAGCAATAAAGTCTGAAGACCAGGTCTTGAACTCCACAGTGCTCTCTCCCTCCACATAGATTCCAACCATGGCACCTGTAAAACGCTTTCCCTTCTTCAGGCCTTCGCTTGCCAGGCATACAGCATCCTCAATGGTTTTACTGTAGAAGGAAGTGGAGAATACTCTTCTCTTTCCAGAGCACTCCTGTTTCAGCACCACAGTAGAATCCATATCGGGAAATGGAGTAAAGGAAAGCTCTTCATATTCCTCCCCCACATAGTGGGCAAGAAGGATTCCCTTCCTTCCATCCTTTACAGCCACTCCGAATTTGATGTAGCTGTTTTCGTCGTAGTAGGATGCAATGCCGGCGCTCTCACCTTCCTTCAAGCTTTCTGTAGAGAGAGTACACTCTGCCGTGAACTCAAACTCCCTCTGCCTTTCAAGAAGAATACTTCGCGTTTCCTTGGAATTCAGGTCCCCGCCGCTTCCTGTAAGGAAGAGACTTTCCCCTTCTGTCCAGACCTTATCCTTTTTCAAGGGCCTTGGAGTTGTCCAAAGCCTATGGCACCAGGATGGATAATAGTAGGCATCCGGATATTCCTTTCCGCTTTCTGTGGCCTTTGGAAGAGGAGAGAAAACAGCGGGGCCCTTTCCTCCGTTCACCACAGGCCAGCCGTCCTTATCCCAATACATGGGATCAAGACAGGTTTCACGACCTGTGAAGCCATATCCATCCTTTGAATGGCGAAGAGTAAGGTAGGCCATATACCAATCACCGGAAGGAGTATCCACAGCCATACCGTGGCCACAGCACTGGAGGATCTGCATCTCGTCATTCTGCCTTACTATCGGATTATGAGGGCATGGCTCATAAGGCCCGTAAAGGTTTTTTGCCCTGGCACAGGTCACCCTGTGGCCCATGCCTGTACCGCCTTCGGCAAGGAAAAGATAATAGAAACCATCCTTTTTGAGGATATGTGGACCTTCAGGATTCTTTCTGCACTCCCCAAGCCACAACAGTGAAGCTTCTCCTATCTTCTCCCTACAGTCGGAGCTAAGCTGGAAAATCCTTGCTCCACGATTTAGGAGCATATACTTTCTTCCGTCATCATCGTGGAAGATGGAAGGATCGATGCCGTCATCATGGATCCAGCTGGGCTTATCGTAGGGGCCCTCCGGAGACGTGGAGGAAGTCACCATCTGGATACGCTTCTCTTTGCTGTCGTCATTGCATCTTAAAGTAGCTGTAATGTAGAAGCGTCCGCTGTGATATGAGATATCTGGAGCCCAGTATCCTCTTCCTCCTTCCTTATCATCCAGTTCTGCCCACTCGGGTCTTGTAATTGCATGGCCTATGACCTTCCAATGGACCAGGTCCCTGGAATGGGAAATTGGAATGCAGGGAAAGAAATGGAAGGAGGAGTTCACCATATAGTAGTCTTCTCCAACACGGATCAGGGAAGGATCCGGGAAGAAGCCTCTCTCTACGGGATTATGGTATCCCTCCTCATAGGAAAAGCCTGAGACTTCCCTGAAATATTCCAATGTTACTTCCTTCTTTTCCCTGTAGGCTATGTCGTAGGGAGTGATTCCTCTGCAGTTTCCTCTCAATGGAGAGAAGGAACACCGCTCTACTAGATATTCCAGAGTCGGTCTATGGTTGGAGAGTGCTCCATAGTGAAGCACATCGTTACCTTCCTCATCCCTCTGGTCCAGGTTAGTTCCTGTGTACTCAACAATTTCCTTAAGCCTTACGATATCTCCCTTTTCGGCTGTCCGAAAGAGAATCTCCTTATCCACTGGAGCACTGACTGAGACGCCCATAATCCTTCCTTTCATTCTTCCTTCCTTACAGATGAGAAAGGGAGCTGACCCGCTCCCCTTCCTCTTTACTCGACAACGGCAATCCGCTCCATATTCATTTCGTCTGCCAGGTCGTTGACCATCTTCAGATTCTCAGGAAGAACCTCCACAAGGCCTGTCTTTTCGGAAACTTCGAACTTTTCGCTTTCGATTTCTCCAGGCATAAGGATGCCCTTTGAGTTCTTGGCCAGCTTTGAAGCCTTCAGCTCACTGATTCTTGCGTCCACATCTCTGTAGTATTTCTCTTCATCGTTGAAGGCCTTGATATCAAGAGCCATCATCATAAGTGATGGACCTTCGGCAAAATCCTTAGCCCTGTCACCAGTGCCACCGCCGAAAAGTGTTCCTGCAATGATATCCACCATTACAGCCATTCCCCAGCCTTTGTATCCTGCCATAGGAGCGATAGTGTAGTAATCATCCATATTAGTTGTAGGAACTCCTTCCCTATCAAGCCCCCAGCCTTCAGGAAGGACCTTAATTCCCTGGCGCTTCATATTTGAGACCTTGCCGTTGGCCACCACTGTCATTGCCATATCAAGCACAGGAGAAACCTCATTTCGGGCAGGAGCTGCAGCACATACAGGGTTATTTCCAATAACCTTCTCGCAGCCTCCCCATGGAGCCATTGTGGAGTCTCCAGTACCAAGGGAAATGCCGATCATTCCCTCCTTCTGTGCCATCTGTGAGTAATATGCAAGGGCTCCGAAGTGGTTTGCCCCCTTTACACACACTACGCCGATTCCATTCTTCCTTGCCTTGGCCATGGCGTCTTCCATAGCCCTATATCCCAGGACCTGGCCGCTGGAATGGTTTCCATCCCATACTGCCACCACGCCGTTATCCTTGAGCACATTGGCATTCATGTTAGGAATCATCTTTCCTTCCCTTATGAGACGCACATACCTGGCTGTACTGAGAATTCCATGGGAGTGGACCCCTCTCTGGTCTGCCTGGACCAGCATATCTGCAACAATTGCAGCTTCATCCTCGTTCACACCTACGTTCATGAAGATTGCACTGATCTTATCCTTTGCTTCCTTCACTGAAATCTTGACCATATATTCCTCCTTATCTTTCAATCCTTATTCTTCTACCTTTACTGTGCTGTATTGCATTTACTATAGACACTGCCGCCAAGGCTGTATGGCAGTCTGCGATAAAAGTGTCTCCATCCCTCAGTGCCCTGTAGAATTCATCTATCAGCACTCCATGGCTCACTCCCCATTCAGATTTCTCTCCTGTAAGGACTACGGCAGGATGGAAGATCGTGTTTCCGTCCTCCTCTACGATTGTGAGACCGGACTGCCTTACGGTCATGACCGCCTTCTCCAGCCTCAGCTCCACGTCACAGACCTTGGAGCCTAGATAGCAGTTTGAGCAGAAGGCCACCACTTCTCCCCCGTTTTTCAGTTTCATCAGGGCCATTGCGCTGTCTTCAACTTCATAGTCATCGCTATCCCTCAGCTTGCCGTCAAAGCCTGAAAGGGATTCCACTCCCCCTGTAAGGTAATCGACTAGGTCCAGGGTATGGATGGACTGGTTGATTATGCAGCCTCCACCTTCTCCGCTATATTTACCTCTCCAGGGAGACTCACTGTAGTAGGAGCCGTTACGGTACCATGTGACCAGGGCCATTCCGCTGAGAATCTTTCCATATTTCCCGCTTTCCAGAATTTCCTTGGCCTCCACTGTGGCCTTGTTCATCCTATTCTGGAAGCAGACTCCAAGCCTTTTTCCTGTCTCCTCGCTTTTTCTGATCATGGCCTTGGCTTCGTTGACAGTAATTGCCAACGGCTTTTCACAGAATACATTGATTCCATGGGATAGCAGGTCCATTACAATCAAGGGATGAGTATTGTGGGGAGTGACCACATGGGCCACATCAATGTTTTTGTCAAAAAGCTCCCTGTAGTCTGAAAGAGGAACACCACCATACTTTTCAGAGAAGGCCACAGCCTTTTCATATTCTATGTCCACACAATACTCGAGAGTAGTATATCTATTGTCTTTAAGGGCCTTTCCATGGTTCTTGGATACCGCCCCGCATCCGATCACTGCACTTCTAAACATTCATCTCTCCTTCACCACAGTGGATTTATATTGGCCGGGAGTTATTCCCTCCACACTCTTGAAGACCCTTAAAAAGGTCCTGAGACTTCCGAATCCGCATTTCTCCACCACTTCACCTACCATCTTCCCTTCAGAAAGAAGACTCTTTGCACAATCCAGCCTGTAGCTGGTGATATATTCAGATATGTTGATTCCATGGTATTTCTTGAAGATCCGTGACAGATAGGCAATGGAAATATGGAAATTATCTGCTATGGAAGACACGTTCATCATAGTGTCTCCATAGTTCTCATGGATATAGTCCAGAACCTTCCTGTAGACCTGATAAGTCTCGGAGGACTGGTCAGCTGTGGAATCATTGATGGCCTTGATGCTGTAGCATATGGAATCCACGATCTCCATCACTCCGGAAAGGGACTTCTGGAAGTTCTGGGACTGGATGATGGGAGGAAAGCTTATTTCAGGAATGGCCTCCGTGTACCTTACATCCAGACTGTTGATGGTTCTGATGATGGTTCCGCTGATATTGAAAAGAAGATATCTCAGCATCTTCGGAGAAACGCCGTTCTTCCTGTTTCTGTCAATGATTCTGTTTATCAGGGCCTTGGTCTCCTCTCCGTTTCCTTCCTTAATGGCTTTCTGCAGCACCATATTCTCCTCAAGTGTGAATTGGTAAGTGTTCTGCCTTGTGGTGGAAAGAAGCTTTGAGTAGGAAAGGAATGGAATTCCATGGTCCTTCTGGTATTCGTGGACGCTGATAGCCTCAAGATAGCTGTCGCGGATGGATTCCAGCCCCTTATGCAACAGCGACAGGGAAAGGGAGGAAAGCCATCCGTCCTTCTCTGCCCTTTCCAATAGGGAATCATAGAAGCTGTCTTCTTCGTCACTGGCATTGATTATGAAGGCTTCTCCCAGGTCTGAACGGAAGGAGAACACATTCTTCTTTCCTGATATCGTCTGGAGATATGAGGAGACGTCCGATTCTTCAGACTCTGCAATGACCACATAGAAATAAGGGGATATCAGATCCACTCCAAGGGCGGAAAGCGTCTCCTCCGTTACGGTTGTGTCTCCATCAAGAAGCTTACGGAAGGCGCTTTCCAGAATAGTCTTCTTCTGTCTGGAGACCATATCACTCAGCTCCTCCTTCTGGGCCTTCAGGTCAGATACGCTGGAAACGAAAGGAGCATATTCTCCTCCTTCCGAAGGAATCATCTCCAGATCCACGCCGGAAGCCGCAGCGGCAGCTTCAAACCGGGACCAGTCGTTCTTTACTATCCTCAGTGTCAACACAAGACCGAAGGCTATAGCCATAAGCATAATCAGGAGAATAAGCTGGATTGTCATGTAGTAATCATGGAAATAGGTTCCTTTATCCATCAGGACTATGCACTTGAGGCTCATGATTGGCTCTTCTGCAGCAGAAACCACGAACTTCCCTACATCTTTTTCCTTATCCAGATCCACTTCCCTGAAAAAAGCCTCATCTATCTTTCCGGAAAGACTGTAGATGGGAGAATTGCTCTTTTCGTTATATATCACCACATCATGGAATTCATCTATTACAGAAGGAAAGAGCTGGTTCTTGGAGACCAGGACCCCTACTGAAAGATTGTTGGGATTCAGGGACTTGATGAAGGAGACAGGCATGAGAATCAGCACCTGACCTTCGGAAGCCTCCAGAATCTTTACATCCCAGATCTCCTCGCTCATTATGTCGTCGATTTCCTTCTGGGAAAAGGAAAGGGAAAAGTCCTCGGCCATATGACTTAACCGTCCCCAGATCTGATTGGTTATGAACCAGTCTCCAGTGGGGCTGAAGAGAAAAAGGGAGTTTACAGTGGTGCTGGTCTGCTCCAGGCGTCTGATATCTGAAGTAGCATAGAAAAGGTCCAGGCTGGAGATATCATCAAGGTTTTCCAGATTCCTGATATCCTCGAAATCCGTGTCTACGATAATCTCCGCCTTTATTTCATTTATTCTCGACAGCACATCTCTGAAGGAGCTTTGTACGAAGGAGGCTGTAATGTTATTGGAGTATGTTATGAAGGATGAATTCTTGTAGAGGGTGGCCAAGGATGCCGCAGCAACCAGGAAAAGCGGTATAAGAGTGGCAAGAAGATAGGAAAGCGTCCATCTTCTCACCGTACTTTTCTTGAAACTATGGGATCCCTTTGCCATATGTCAAACCTCCTGCCTATCAGCAGGGAAATGAGCCTCCGCACTTCTCTTTCAGAAGCTCTTCATACTTATCTCCATCCACAGGAAGATCAACCCAGCCTCCACCTGTCCAGGAGGAAAGGAATATTCCGTTTATGATTTCAAGGCTCTTTATGCCATCGCTGCCGGGAGCAAGAAGCTCGCTTCCCTTGAGAATTGCATCACAGAAGTTCTTGATTATGCCACAGTGGGAAGTGTAGGTGCCCTTTACAGGTATTTCACACTTCCAGATCTCAGGATGTCCGATCTCTCCCTTGAATCTCTTCTGGAAGTCGTCAGTATCCTCCCTGGTCCTCCAGAAGGTGATGGAATCATTCTCCACCACAAGCTTTCCCCTGGTGCCGGAAATCTCCAGCCTGTTGGTGCCAGGCTCATCTGCAATAGTAGTGATATATGTTCCGATATGGCCGTCAGGATACTCCATCAAGGCATATACATCGTCTTCAACCTCGATATTCCTGTATTTCCCGTAATACACTTCCGCCTTTACCCTGCTTGGCATTCCGCAGATCCACTGCCAAAGGTCCAGGTTGTGGGGATTCTGGTTCATCAGAAGGCCGCCTCCTTCCCCTCTCCATGTGGCTCTCCAGTCTGAATTGTCGTAATAGGACTGGGGACGGAACCAGGAAGAGATGAGCCAGTGGCAGTGGAGGATTCTTCCCACTTCCCCGCTCTGGACCAGTTCCCTGGCCTTCTGGTAGAGAGGATTGGTCCTCTGGTTGAACATGACGCCAAAGACCCTGTCAGTCTTGGACGCAACCTCATTCATCTTCTTTACAGCGTTTGTATACACACCGGCAGGCTTCTCGCAGAGATAGTGAAGTCCATGCTCAAGGGCGTAGATTCCATATACAGGATGATAGTAGTGGGGGCAGGTAGGAATCACGGCATCCACCTTTCCTGAATCCATCAGCTCTTCAGCTGAAGAGAAGTAGGAGACACTGTCTCCAGCAAGGGCCTTGGCCTTCTTCAGCTTATCAGGATTGATGTCTGCAATGGCTGCCAGGACAGCATTTGGAACCTTTCCTGCAAGAAGGGCTGTAGAATGCTGGTTGCCCATATGACCGAAACCGATTATTCCAATTCTGACTTTATCCATGATTATTCCTCCCCGTAACTTCTCAGCACTTCCAGTGCCTTTACAGAATCCGCCTTCCAGTCTTCGCTCTTTCCTTCAATAGACATCCTTCCATTGTATCCGGAAGCTTTAAGCATACGGAAGAACTCTTCAACTTCCCCGCATTTTTCTGTGGGATAAGCCCTTCCCTCCTTCAAGGCGATATGGGTGTGGAGAAGAGGAGCAGAAAGAAGAATCTTCTCCATATTCTCCTCCTCCTTCCTCATATGGTAGGCGTCAGCAAGAAGCCCCACGTTATCTAGGGCCACCACAGCCTGAAGGGCGGCGCCTTCCGAAAGAGTGTTAATGATATTGCTTTCGCTTCTGTTCAATGGCTCTATGGCGATACTGATTCCATGCTCTTTCGCCTTTCTTCCAATGAGCCTTGTAACTTCAGAAAGCGCCAGAAATCCTTCCTGCATAGTCATTCCCTGTGGAATGTTCCTGCTCTTTCCTGAACCGAAGACCACAAGGGAGCAGGAAAGCCTGTCCATTCTTGAGAAGGCTGTGTCCAGATAGGAAAGAAGAGCCTTCTCATCATATTCCGGCCCCAAAACCGCCATGGTCTTGGGAAGAAGAAGGGAGCAGGTCTCCATGGATATGGAAGAGGAAGCGAAAAGCTCCAGGGTCTTTTCAAACTCCTCTTCGCTCCAAAGGGCGAACTGATTCAGCTTTCCTTCGATGTAGTCAAAGCCAGCTTCCTGGACCTCCCTTACGTTCCTTATATCTGTACAGAGTCCGAATCTCATTGTTCCTCCACTCCTTCCTTTCCGATAATCCACTTTCTTCCTCTGCTTACCACTTCCACTTTGTCACCAGAGAGTGTGACAGAGGAGTCATCTCCCTTGGCCTTGATTATGGTGGCTGCCATGAATGGAGCCTTGCCGCCATAGGCGAAGGTCACCTGGCCTATGGGCTCGCGGACCGGGTAGCCATAGCTTATCCAGCCACCCTTGGGATCCTCGCTTCCACAGAGAAGGCGGGAGGAGAAGGGAGCGGAGGAAGTGAAGTCAACTGTGAAGTCCACTCCATTTCTGGAAGTGTAGTCAATGTGGCTTCCTGAAAGGGATACATCTTTTGTGTTGAAGTTATACATCAGACGGAAGTCATGGTCTTCCTTTCCCGGTCCCTCTACATAGTCTATCAGCACCACTACAGAGAAAGGAAGAAGAATCAGCTTTCTCCTGTGGAAAACAGGGTCCGGAAGATATGCGTATCCATTATGGGAGAGATCTATGATCTTCAGGCCCTTATCTTCTCCGAAGTAGTGGCAGAGAGCCCTGACGTTACGTCTTCTGTCAACGCCCTTTATCTCACCCATTTCATGGTCGTCCACATATAGGGTATTGTGGGCCAGGGCTGAGCAGAAGTAGGCTCTCCAGTCCTTCCATATGGAGGAGCGGTAGATATATCTTCCAGAATCCACAAGGATGTCTTCACCCTTCAGCGTAACTTCAGCGTGCATGGAGTCGTTATGGCTATGGGTGGACCTTTCTCCCAGCTCCAGCTGGGTGGAGTGGGTACAGAGATAGTCTCCGTCCTCCTTCCAGGCTGAGCGCATGACATAGATTCCTTCCTCGCTGTATTTGTAGTCTGTCCTGCTGGGAGCCTCTCCTTCCTTGCCCACAGATGCAAAGTACAGAAACTCCTTGTCTCCAAACTTTGAATACATCCACTTCATATATGCCCTGAGCTCATTAAGGTCTTCAGGGAAGAAGGAAAGGTTCATTCCTTCGTAGACGGAGGTATCTGCCTTTCTTGTCTTAAGGTCATTTCTGTCTGCGTCTCCAATCATTGGAGTGGAGAAGTCTGGCTTTATAAGGGAGCAGATATAGAGGGCGCTGCGCCTTATGACCTCCCAGCCATAGTCTGGAACATAGATTCCGTTAAGGCGGCACATCTCCAGAGCCTCTGCAAAGGCTATGGAGGCTACCATATGGTAGATTGGAGTCTTCTCCATATGGATTCCATTGTCGCTGAAGCAGAATCTCACTTCATGCATAACTCTGCCATAGGCTGTGTTGAACCACTCTTTTGATTCCTTGAACTCAGGGAACATTATGGCAATCTGCAGAAGGGCGCTGGTCTCCATGCTGAGCCAGTTGGAGGATCTGTCATGGTTGGAATAATGTCCCATCAGAAACAGTGCATGCTCCCTGATGCCCAGAAGGAATGATGCAAGATTCTCCTCTGTCCAGAGAGTGGAGTGACGGAAGATCTCGAAGACCGGAAGCCATGTGGTGTATACACGGATACCAGTCTCTATGGTTCTCCAGGCTGTTCCTGGGAAAGGCTGCTTCGGCACGAAAGTAAAGTCCTTGATGAACTCATCTGCAGGCCAGGCAGAACGGAAGGACTCCATTTCAGAGAGGAATTCCTTCGTATATTTCTCATCCTTTGTCAGGGCATAGGCCCTGGCAAGAGGTTGCCAATAGATTGTACGGAAAAGCGACCAGCTCCATTCATTGTCACGGCTGGTTTCAGTAGTCGGGTTGAACATCCAGTCAATGGGACCGTTGAACTTGTAGCCGAAGATATCATGGGCCATGACCTTCTCTGCGTCAGCCACTATTTCGTCATCCTTCAGCTTTTCTGCGTCCTCAATACTAAATAGATACCTGGGATTCTTCCTTTCCCTGTAGTAGGAAAGAAGCTTCTCTCCTGTGATTTCTCCCATGGAAGCTATTTCTGGATTGTCCCTATCCAGAAGTTCAATAAGTTTTTCCGTATAATTCATTGATAACCTCAAATTCCATTAAGTAAATGGCAGGACAGCCACCAGGCTGTCCTGTCTGATCCGCTTCAGTCTTCCTTACTTTGCAAGATAAGCTTCGTAAGCCTTCTGGTAGATGGCTGCTGCCTCTTCCAGGCCGAAGGTGCGGAGCTGAGCCTGATACTCAGCGAAGGTCTTTTCGTTAAGCTCGATAGCTCCTGTGATGAACTTGGTCTCCATTTCGTCAGCATAGGTGTTGACCTTGTTGATGATGGAAGCAACCTTTGCACCGTCCTCAGAGGAGATGGATACTGGAGGAAGCATGTACTTGCCATAGTCTGTCTGTGACCAGAGGGAAAGGGCTGCTGTCTGCTCCTTTGTATCGTAGTACTGCTCGATGTATCTTGGATCCTGTACGAATGCACCGTTTACAGTACATCTCATGTACTTGGCCATGACGTCATCCATGTTCTCCTTGACGAAGGCTGTGTATGTTGGATATCCATCAACCATTTCATATGTGACGCCTTCGATACCGAAGTTAACAAGCATGTGTCCCTCTTCACCATAAGCATAGTCAAGAAGTCTTGCTGCAGCTTCAACGTTCTTGCAGCTTGTTGTGATGGCTGCTGCAGATGCTGCGCCTGTATCATAGACAGTGTTCATCTTGGCGAACTTGGAATTTCTTCCCTTTACAGCTGTAAGAGGCTTGGCAGAGGAGATCTCAACGTCGCCCATTGTCTTGACAGCGTTAGCAATAAGGGAGCCTGGGTTGTAGCCGACAGCAATCTTTCCGCTGAGGAACATGGAGTTCATGCCATTCTTGTTTACAGACATATAGTCGTTGTCAAGGAGGCCTTCAGCATAGAGCTTGTGGACGAAAGCAAGGAAATCATATCTGTTTGCTTCAAGATATCCATGCTTTACAACGCCATCTTCAACATACCAGTTGTCCCATGAATCGAAGGCTGGTGAGAAGAATCTGTCAATGTGGTCAGCTCTGATGGACATAGGAATCTCCACCACGCCAGCTTCCTTGATTGCCTTCAGCACTTCGTAGAGCTCGTCAGCTGTCTCTGGAGGATTCTCGAAGCCGAGAGCCTTCAGGATGTCCATTCTGTAGATGACACCTTCTGAGAAGAGAAGGCTGTTGTTCTCATAGCTTTCGCCTCTGAAGAATGGGAAGCAGTAGAATGTTCCGTCATCTGTAGAGCATTCCTTTGCAATTTCAGGGTGCTCCTGGAGGAACTTTGTGATGTTTGGACAATACTTCTCAAAAATATCGTTGAGAGGAATGATGAAGCCGTCATCAATTGCGCTCTGTGGTCCACCTACATAAGTAGCCCAGTTGTATTCAACGATGTCTGGAAGATCGCTGGATACCTGGAGGATGGAGAACTGCTCGCTGAGGATCTTGCCTTCAGAAGAGACGTTTGTGAACTCGATCTCTGTGTTGGTCCTCTTCATGACTTCCTGCCAATATGGAAGTTCAGAGAAATCGTTGACGTTCTTGATCTTGTTGCTCATTGGAGCCCAGTATGTGAGCTTTGCTGGAGCAGAAGAGTCAGCTGCGGATTCCTGGGAAGCCTGAGCAAACACAGGAAGTGCGATCATCATGATTGCCAAAGCGGTAATCAGTGCTTTTTTCATAATCTATCTCCTTTTTTTGGTTATCCAATCAAATTGTGGTCCAATTCCACTGTCCAGGAATCATAGGCTTCCTGGAGCGCCTTTCCCAGGCCTGGTATGGTATAATAGGTGCTGTCCTTATCATCAATCCTGGCTTCACCTTTTCCTGTAAGGTCCACCACACCCTTCTCCTGGGCCATTATTACAGCTCTGGTATGCTCCTTGGCTGTCTTCAGGGTGCAGACAGGAGTCCTCTTTTCTTCAATGCATCTGATGCTTTCCCAAAGCTTCTCAAGTCTTTCACCTTTATATATAGAGGTGTAGTCAATGGTTTTTCCGTCCTCTGTGTGTCCGATAAAGCCTTTGTCTGTCTCCTCCACATATCCATTCTCAAATTCAAGAATGGAGAATGGCCCAACCTTGGCTTCATCCACAGCATGGGAGGAATAGTAGTAGAGCTCCACTCCCTCGGTCGTGACAAACTTCAAGGCTGCAGTATCACAGTTGGTGATATTGGGCCTTACTCTGTAGAGACCCCCCTCAAAGCTTACGCTTTCTCCGCTTCCGTCCATTTCTTTTCCAAGGAGGAATACCATATTCTGGTACTGGTGGGCGCAGGCGTTGGTGAAGGGAGAGTCATAGACCTTCTCTCCACAGATATCGAGGGCTCCAGCCCAGGAAGACCTGGAATAGTAGATATCGTTCCGTCTCATAAGGCGGATGGTCTTGAATCTCCTGGCTTTTCCATAGAGACCATCAAGGATATCCTTCTTCAGAGCCAGCACATCTCTGGAGAAGCAGAGCTGATAACCTACAGCGACAAAGAGTCCGGTCTCCCTGCTCTTCTTCTCCATCTCTTCAATCTGACTGAGATTGAAGCACACAGGCTTCTCTGTAAGCACATTGCTTCCATGCTCCAGAGCCAGCATCACATATGGGTAATGGGTATGGATTGGGGATGAGATTATTGTCAGGTCTACCTTCTCCTGGGCAAAGAACTCTTCAGGAGAGGAATAGACCGCAATACCCTTCTCCATCACCTTTTCATATAGAGGGCTTCTTGATGCAAAGGGATCTGCTATGGCCACAAGTGTGGAACCCAGAACATCTCTCTCAAGATATTCCTTCACATAGTTCTCGCCGTAGCCGCCCATTCCGCATAGTAGAACTTTCACACCCACTTCAATTCTCCTCAAAACTAGCTTTCAGGATTCCTCTGGCGTCCACCTTCAGAGCTCCTGTAGGACAGACCTGGAAGCAATATCCGCAGCCAATGCAGTTTTCTGTCTTTCTGGCCTTTCTTCCCTCCAGCTCTATGCCCTTATACCAGCACACATCTTCACATCTGCCGCAGCCGATGCACTTATCCTGGTCCACAGCGCGCATTCTATAGGCCTCGCCCAGCCTTCTCTGCCTTTCCTGGGCAAAGTCTGGACTCATGTTGAAGAGAGTGAGGGCATCACCCTTAAGTTCCTTGACGGAGGCATATCCGTTCTTGTCCATCCAGTCTGAGCACTCCTTCATAAGGCGCTGGCACTGCTTTATTCCACCTGAACATGCAAGGGCTCCAAGCTGTACCATATCGGAGCCTGCCATGATGTAGCGGAGAGCCTGGTCGTATGAGAATACTCCGCCTCCTGCATAGATAGGAATATTGATTCCGTTCTTTCTTGCGTCTGCAACTTCGAAGCAGACCAGAGGATTGGCCTGGGTTCCACCATAGCCTGAACCAGGGCGTGCCTCAGTGGTCTTCCAGTCCAGGTCAAAGTAGAAGGCCTTCCATCTTGCTGTAGGTCCTACAGCATCTGCTCCTGCAGCCACTGCCCGTCTCATGGATGTAAGGCAGTCTATGTCCTCCACAGCAAGCTTCACCATTACAGGAACGCCTGGAACTGTCTCCTTGATCATCTTTGTGCAGATTTCAATGAGCTGATAGTAGTTGAACTGCCTGTCTGAGGCTGTAGCCACTCCTGGAGTATTGAAGTGGAGCTCAATGGCATCTGCTCCTGCATTCACCACTTCCCTGGCCTCTGTCTTCCAGCGCTTCTTCCAGTCTGGATATTTCTCTATATCATGGTAGTGGCCCACGGAAGCCCAAAGCTTTGTTTCAGGAAACATGTCACGGCGTGCCCTCTTCACCTCCTCGCAGTATTCATCCAATGAGGAGATCTTATCGGCACACTGGTTTCCCACAGCATGGGAATGGAATGCCGGCTGACCCTTCACCACAGCATCAAAGCCTGGATAGAAGAATCCGCCTCCGCCCATGCCATGGCCGAAGTTACGCATTGTTATGGCTCCTGGCCTGCAGGCAGAGCTCTTTATTACGTTGTCGGCACCTCTAGTTGCCGGAGAAGAAGCAATTACGAAGGGATTGATCATATCAAAGCAATCCACGTGCATATCAGCCATTGTCAGACTCCTTTCTGCAACAGTTCCATTAGAGTTGCAGCATCTTCATTGAACTGCTCCACGGAATCGGATAATACGAATTCCAAAAGAGCGTAATATTTCTTTTCCTTTTCCAGTAGAGAGAAATAATCTCTCCAGTCACTGATTCCTTCCCTGAAAGGTCTTCTCCCACTTTCATCCCAGTAGTAAACATGGAGATAGGAAAGGTAAGGGAGAATCATCTCCAGCCCCTTTCTCCTCTCCCCAGAGGAGAGAGCCTGAGTTGGCTGCCAGAGAGTCCTGAGATTAGGACTGGAGATTGATTCAAGGACACAAAGTGCGCTTTCGTTCTCATCTGTCAGGGTGTTCTTATGCCATTCAAGATTAAGGACCACCCCATATTCCTTAGCAATCTCTACAGCTTTTGAGAGCTCTGCCATCAGCTCTTCCCTTTCCTCTTTTCTCAGGGAGGCTGAAGCTTTTCCCCCGGCCCAGATCCTTACGTTTCCAGTTCCCATGGCCAAGGCTGTCTCAATGCTTGGTCTCAGTTCCATTCCCTGGCCAAGCCGATAGTAGGAACCATAGCCGGCTATTTCCAGACCAGAGTCCCTGGTAAGGGAGGCTATCTCTTTAGCCCTTTCCAGGTCTCCTTTAGGAATGTGGTGGTTCTCGCTCCACTCAATGGCACTCAGCTTTGCCTGGGAAGCGATCCTAAGGACCTCCTCCGCACTCCTGGTCTTGAAAGTAGCGCTGACAATTCCCGGTACTATCATCACTTAACCCTTTACTGCCCCTACCATAACTCCCTTTACGAAGTACTTCTGGAGGAATGGATACACAAGAAGAATAGGAACTGTGGCCACAACGATTGTTGCATACTTTACTGAATCTGAGGAAAGAGCCAGAGCCTCCATGGTTCCTGAAGACATTGCTGAAGTTTCATCCTGGACCAGAATGGTGCGGAGGATCAGCTGCAGTGGATACATGCTCTTCTTTCTCAGATAGATCATTGCAGGGAACCATGAGTTCCAGTGGGCTACAGCATAGTAGAGAGTGATTACGGCAATGGAAGCCTTGGTCACAGGAACCATGATGTAGGAAAGGATGGTCACATGGCCTGCTCCGTCGATCATGGCAGATTCAGGAAGAGACTCCGGAACTGCAGCCATGGCGGTACGCAACACCACAAGGTTGAATGTGTTGACGGCTCCAGGAAGGATCAGGGCCCATCGGCTTCCTACCAGCCCCAGCTTGTCGACAACAATATATGTAGGTATTGTGCCTCCCTGGAAATACATTGTGAACACGATCATCACAGTAAAGAACTTTATGAACATTGGTCCCCGTCTTGAAAGCACATAGGCTGAGATGATTGTCATGAGAAGGTTAAGGCCTGTTCCCACCAGAACGACGAAGATTGTGTTCATGTAACCGGTAAGGATGCTCTTGTCCTGGAAGACCATCTTGTAGCTGAAGAGGGAGAACTTGATAGGCTTCCAGTAGATTCCTGAGTGCTTCATGACTTCAAAGGGATCTGAGAAGGAGGCGAATACGATGCTCATCAGCGGAATGATTACCGACAGGGATAAAAGCAGTGTCACAAGAACTACGAATGCGTGGAAAATCTGTTCTCCAGCTGTATATTTGACTTTCATTTCACTTCCTCCCTATTACCAAAGACCTGAGCCGGTAAGTTTGTTGGATATCTTGTTTGTGGTCCATACAAGGATAAGGCTCACTATGGAGTTGAACATTCCTACAGCCGCTGCATAGGAATAGTTAAGGTTCAGGAGACCTTCCCTGTAGACGTAGGAGTTGATTACGTCTGCAACCTCATAGGTCATAGGGTTGTACATGAGGATGATCTTCTCATAGCCTACGTTGAACATCTTTCCTACCTGCAGGATCAGCATGACCACTATGGTAGGCAACAGGCATGGCAGAGTTATGGACCACAGCTGTCTCAGCTTTCCGGCTCCGTCGATCCTTGCAGCTTCATATAGCTGGGCATCTATAGCCAGAAGGGCTGCCAGATACACGATGGAGTTCCAGCCTATATTCTGCCAGATACCGGAGATGATATAGAGGGGAAGGAAGTACTTAGGCTCATTGAGCATAGTCACAGGAGTGAAGCCGAACTTGGCAAGGAATGTGGTTATGGCACCGTTTCTTCCTGTCAGGTCCATTATGATTGATGTGACTACGACAACTGAGATGAAGTGAGGGATGTAGGTGATGGTCTGGACAATCTTTGAGTACTTCTTCGATCTCAGCTCACTGATGAATATTGCCAGGAGAATAGGACAAGGGAAGCTGAAGATCAGGTTTGTCACAGAGATTCTGATTGTGTTGGACAACACTCTCTTGAAGTAGTAGTCATTGATGAAGTTCTTGAAATGCTCCAGTCCTACAAATGGAGACTTCATGAACCCAAGCCTAGGCTTGTAGTTCTGGAATGCTATTACAAGGCCGAACATAGGGCCATACTGGAATATGATGTAATAGACCAGAATAGGCAGGAACAATAGATATAGAGTCCTGTATTTGGACCAGTCCTTCTTAAGCTTCAGGGCAAGGGGAACATTAGCAACCACATTTGCCTTGTCTTTTCCTTTTTTCATGATTAACCAACCTTTTGTGGTTCAAGTATGCAGCAGCCTTTATGGGAGAAAAATTGACAAAAAACATACTTAAGTTGCCAATTTTTTACTTCCGAGACTACTGAATTGAGATTCAATAAGGCGGTTAATTCTTTATATTGCTTGTCTTTAAAAAATAAGGACCTCAAAAATAGACCATAAGGAAATTATGACAGCAAAGACTTAGAGATATTTTTTTTAGTTTGGGCTTGAGAAAGGTTCCTCTCTCATCGAAATCCTTTGCCGAATGGGGTATAAATATCTAATCCTTGAGAAATGGAAGGTGAAAGATCATTGGAAAATGAGATGGCTCTCCATGCCTTTTCCATATTTTTCAGCCATATCTTTCGAATACCATCTGGGAACGGCTCTTCTATAGTCATCATAGTCTTCCTTGGCCATTTCCGCCCTCGCTATCATGGCATCCATTTCCTTCTTTCCAAATTTTTCCGCCCATTTTATGGAATAGAGGGAAGCGTGGGCCACGTATACAGAGAGGCCTTTCCAGAATTCTTCAGGAATCCTTCCATCAAAATAGCCATCTATCTCTCCGACGGAATATGGAACGCTTATTTCCCTTCCGAAGCTCTGCAATTTATAGAACTCTTCATATGGGTCGCCGACTCTCCACCTATTGAAATCGATGACGCCTATTCTTCCACCATCCATATAAATAAGGTTTCCAGGATGGAAGTCTCCATGCTGATACACAGGAGCGACTCTACAGATTTCGTCTATATTGTTCTTCACATAGGCCAAGGCGTTTTCGTCTCCCTTAAGCCTTACGCATGAATTCTCATACCTAGATAGCTGCCTAAGCTTCTTGGCCTTTGTGTCTTCCACTCTATGTTCCTTTTTAAGAGGAATGGAGTGGATTTTCCTAAGGATGATTCCTGCTTCCCTTCCTTTCAGATACTGCTCTTTTTCAGAAAGAGAAGGGAGAACCTCCTCCAGATCCCGTCCGGAAACCCAGGACAGAAGGGAATACACTTCTCCTCTTTCATTCTGGCCAAAGGCTATTGGACGAGACGATGGAAAGCCTAGAGAGGAGACAATGGAGATAAACTCATATTCCTTCCTTTTTTCCTGGAGAGTATCTTCTTCTGAAAGACGTAATAGAAGCTTTTCTCCACTTCTGGTCTGAATAAGATATTTCCTGTCTTCAGACCATCCCTTGGAAATTGGTGTCACACTTACCCACTCTTCTGTCCCTGGAATACCAGAAAAAAGCTCCTCCATGAAACCTTGCCTCCTGTCCTCCTTCCTACTTTACAAGAATATCCTTTGTTCTGTCTGCAACATTCTCCGGAGTCTCCGTC
>JAEDOD010000028.1 GCA_016302165.1 Sphaerochaetaceae bacterium | reverse complement strand
TATACATAGCTTTTACAATTCTAATAGCTGATATGGTTAAAGTAAAGGAAAAACGCAAAATCCCATTATTTTCATTATATGAAAAATAGAACGTCCTTTTCTGCTTTTTCCACCATTTTTCTGGCCTGGTCTAGCTGAATCCAATCCCTTTCCTTCCTTTCCCCCTCCATCTTGAAGCCATATACAGGAATGGTCTTTATTCCTGGAGCCCAAAGGGAGGTGATGGAAGAAGGGAAAAGGTCTTTATCCATTCTTCCTACATAGGGAAGGGACACCAGTCTTCCCTCCCCGTCCCCAGTGAGCTCCCTCTTCATCCTAAATGCGCACTTCTGGGGATTCTCTCCCTTTTTTCCAAGGGAGAAGGGAAGGTGGGATGAGGGAAGGAATACATATTCCTCGTCCAAAAGCACAAGATAGACGCCAAAGGATTCATATTGGATTCCATTCATATTTGTAATATAACCCCTTTTTCCCTAGATAAGAAAAGGGCAGCCTGCGCTGCCCTGACTGTATAAGGAAAGATCAGATGACTGTGATTCTTCCCTGTGGCTCTGCATACTCTGTGCCAACGTTGCCGCCCAGGAAGTCGCAGATGTAGTTGATGATGACCTGGTTGTCGATAAGGACCTTGTCCAGGATGTAGACGTTATCTGTGAACATTGTGTATCCGTCACCCATATCCTGGAGCAGATAGTTGTGGCAAGCCACTGTGTATGTCTTCTCAGGATCGATTGGAACCCATTCACCGTTCTCTTCAACGAATACGTCCTTGACTCTTCTCTCGCCTTCAACTGCAACGAAGAGGCCCTTGTCGTCCTTCTTTACAGAAGATGGGATTGATGTGTCGATGGTGAACTTGATGCCGGAAACCTGGAGGAAGCCGCCGCTCTCTCCAACAGCCTTGCCGTCACTTGCTGCTGTTGCAGCTGTGTTCACTACGCTGTGCTCAAGGGCATCCAGGATCTCAGCACCTGTTGCATAGCATGAGCAGAGCGCGTTTCCATATGGATGGACGCTGATCATGTTTGCTGTTGTGATGTCACCCTTCTTGATTGTTGCACGGATACCGCCGCCGTTGACGAAAGCGATATCTGTATCAGCAACTGCCCTGTATGCGTCTGCGCAAAGGTCACCGATTGCTGTCTCCCTGTTTCTGACAGCTCTGACACCATTTTCGTCTGTGATGGAAAGCTCTACCTCTGTGTGGGCCACAACTGTGTTCACCAGTGATTCATACTGAGCCTTGATGTCTTCGATGAATGCTGTTACAGCCTCATCCTTCTCTGCTTCAGCAACCAGCTCAGCCTTGACGCTTCCATCCTTGGAGATTGTAAGCTTTCCGATATTGTTAAGCTTTGTTCCTGTCTGTGTGTAGAGGACCTTTCTTCCGCTCTTGTCTGCAACAAGCATGGATGGCTCTGTTGTGTGGGAGTGGCCGTCGATGAGGGCATCGATACCTGTTGTGTTTGCAATAAGGTCTGTAGCCCTATTTGGCTCGCTGCCTTCCTCAACTCCAAGGTGGGAGATGACGACTACGACATCTGCGCCCTTTTCCCTGACTTCATCCACATAGCCCTGGACTGCAGCATAAAGGTCTTCGCCTGCAGCAAAGTCATAGACGAACTGGCCGTCTTCCATGAAATATCTCGGAGTAGACTTTGTGATGGACTCTGGAGTGGAGACACCGATGAAAGCAACGTCAAGGAAGCCAAATCTTTCGATTACATAAGGAACTGTGTCCTTAAGAAGATTGTTTCCGTTTCCTGTATACTCGATGGTTGCATTGAGATACTGGGCATCTGCCTTCTTGAGAAGGGAGGCAAGGACATCTGTTCCATAGTCGAACTCATGGTTGCCAAGGACACAGAAGTCATATCCGACTTCGTTCATGATGTCTACAAGATACTCACCCTTGCTGACGGTTCCGATTGTGTCACCCTGGATTGCATCTCCTGCATCTACAAGTACCACGAAGTTGTCCTTCTCCATTTCAGCCTTGTATTTGGCAAGACCTGCGTAACCGATATTGCTATCGATGGCGCAATGTACGTCGTTAGTATAGAGGACAACGATATCCTTCTGTGCTTCCAGTGCTTCAGCTGCACCCTGTGCAAAGAGCATTGTGACGCCAATGAGGGCAATGGCCATGACCAGTGCAAATCTCTTGAATCTATTCATATTTCCTCCGAAATAATTTTTACCGAAATAAAACTCGGTGCCCCTATAGGCAATTTTGATTATAGATTAGTTATGGGCACAAGGCAATTGCACAGGAGAAAGAAGGAGTTACATTTGTGCTATTTTTTTCTTTTCATCAAAGAGATGACGTAAAATTGTTGCAAATAAGGGTTAATTTACGGAAAAAGGTGGAAAAACTTAAGTCTCTCCACCTCCTTTGTTGCAATTAGCCTTGGCTTCTGCTTCTGATATTTCCAGGCGGGAAGCCCTTCACCTTCCTGAAGACCCTACAGAAATAGGCCTGGTCCTGGAACCCTGTCATGGACGCAATCTCGCTGATTGAAGCTCCTGTCTCCAATAGGAGCTTGGAGGCTATCTGGATCCTGAATCTGTTGAGATAGTCCCAAGGGGAGAGGCCCACCTCCTTACGGAAGATTCTTGTAAGGTAATCCTCGCTGATGTTGACGCAGGCGGCAATCTGCCAGCGGGAAATGGAACGGGTTGCAAATTCATTAAGGTATGCGATGGCCCTCTTCACCAGAATCGAGGTCATAGGAGGAAGAAGCTCGTCCCCTCCCACCAGGGACACCAGTCTATTGAGGAAATCTTCGCTTTCCGTAATCGAAGTATTTACCATCAGTACCTCAGGGAACTGGCTGACTCCGTCGGCCTCCTCCCTGGTCAGCTTCTCCTTCACAATCAGGACTGGAGTCTTGGCAAAGGCCCTTCTCTTCCTGATTCCTTCGATCAGGCCTGGATCCGCCTCCTGTATTATGAAGAGGGCAGCCCTGCTTCCTTCCTTGATGTCTGAAGGAGAGGAGACTGTCTGCACATTGCCGAAGTCCTTCAGTTTCTCCAGAGCCTTGGGGAAGGCTCCGAAGGAGTAGAAGGTGGCCTTCTCCGAGCTAAGGAGAGCTCCCTCCACAGCTGTATTGAGGGTGATGCTGCTTCCGGAATATCCATAGCAGAGGAAAGGCATGGACCTGGTGTCACGATGGTTCTTCAGCACTGTCATGGCCACATTGGAGGCCTTTCCTCCATCATTGATGTTCCATGCAATGGAGGAGTATTCATGGATTTCACCGATTCTCTGAACCACATCCTCATAGGCCATGCTTGTAATCTTTCCCAGTCCCAGTCCCTCAGGAATCTCTCCTTCCTTGGAAGAGATGAATAATACTCCCTTGTCACCTCCGACCTTTGATGTGGTTTCAGAAATGGATGGGAATGGGAAGATTATGTCCAGCATTTTTCTTCCGAAGCGGAATGTTCCTCCATGCATAACCATGATCTTCTCGCTGAGAAGTACAGAGGGATCCTTACCAGAAAGGGAGGACACGTCAAATACATTTCCGCTCGTCCTGATGACCAGATGGTCGCTTTCCACCATTATCTCCATGGAAAGGGTATCTCCTGCGCTTCTGGCCCTGGCAGAAAGGAAATCCAGGACTTCAGAGACCTTTCCGATATCCAGAAATAGGGATGGAAGCATGGAAGGAGAAGTAACATTTATTCCCCTATCCTCAATTTCCTTTCTCAGAAGGCTTCCCGGCACTATGCAGGGATCCATCTCCAGTTCACCCTTATCTGAAAGGGAAAGCTGAAGAATGTGCTCCGCCTTGGTGGAAAGGGCAAGAAGGATCTCCTCGTCCAGGTCACCGCAGTCTGCCATGGCCTTTATGGCATCCAAAGGCTCCTTCAGATCCTCTGCAAGGGTTGCATAGAACTGGGATGACTTCTTCTCCGCCTCCTCTGCCTTTCTGCTCCTGTCTTTAGCTATTTCATAGAGATTGATGGTCTGTAGAGTGGCAGAGGCACTGTTTCTGATATTCTCTACCATCTTTGCAGGACATCCTTCGTTCTGCATTACCAGGTAGCCTTCAACGCTGGAATCGTAATAGAGAGGTAGAATGATGAATACTCCTTCCTCAAACTCCCTCTCCATGGTCTCAGGATAGATTCTTGTATCGGCAAAGCTTTCCCCTTCATCCAGGATCCTGCCTTCTGAGAATCCTGTCACCAGTCTGGACTCTCCATCTCCTGACTGGATGAACACAAAGGCCTTCCTGATTCCTATGGCAGGAAGATTTCTGGAAAGGGCCTCTCCCATCTCTCTGTAGGAAAGCACCTTCAGAAGATCAGCCCCAAGGTCATTGAAGGCCTTGTTTCTGGCTGCCTCCACAAGGTTTTCTGTGGCATTGACCCTCATGCACTGTTCCATGACAATGTCACGAAGAAGTTCCATTTCATCCATATCCGGGTTTCTTTCTCCAAGAAGGATCCTTGCCCATTTCACTATGGAGAAGAAAAGCTTCATGGTGCCGCCATGCTTAAGGTATCTCCAGCATAGCTCCTCATAGTGGCGCCTGTTTTCCCGGGAGACCTTAAGATTCTTCTCGAATATATCATGAAGTATGTAGATCATGGCTCTGGAGGCCTCCGCGTCAGGAAGCCTCTTCTGGATCCAGCTTTCGTAATCCTTCCAGGTATGGATGGTCTTCTTGGCATATTCAGGGGAGCCGAATGGATCCAGGCAGCCGCAGGATCTTCTGTAGACAGGAAGGGAAGGCAGGGATAGATTGGAGAATACCCCTTCCCTATCCTTCTCCATTTCACAGATCAAGGCGAAGGAGGAGTCTATCATCTCCTTCAGCGGCATTCTTACTGTAGTGGATTCCACACTGGTGATATAGGCTTCGTTGCTGTCATTGAAGCCTGCTGTAGCCACATCGTCAGGAATCAGGTAGCCCTTATCCTCCAGATAGCGGCTGGCTGAACTGTTCATAAGGTCTGAAGGAGTCACCAGGGCTGTAAAGTCACGCTTGGGGACCATGCCGTTCTTCTCCACAATCTCCTTTATGGCGTTCTCACCTTCACCCCAGGCCATGGGAGAAGAGACCAGACGGGGATCGTAGGGAATTGAGTTGTCCTTCAGGGCATCCACGTAGGCCATGTATCTATCTTCTGCAGATTCATGCTTCTCCGGACCTCTGAGAAAGGCTATGCGTCTTGCTCCATGGCGCTTGATCATATGGTCGACGATCCTGTATGTGCCTGAATATGCATCGAAGTTGACGGAAGGCACTCCTCTGACATTTATTCCCATGGATACCACAGGCATGGAGGAGGACAGGTTCTGGATAAAGTTTTCAGCCTCCTTCCAGGTAGCTTCCCCTACCAGGGTGCTGCCCCAGACCACTGCACCGTCAAGATTGTCGCTTCTGACGAATCGGTAAATTGAATTTCTCAGGTATTCGTCAGCCTTTCTATATCCTAGCCGGCCTCCAGGAAGTACAAAAAGCGCACCATTTCCCATGGGCAAAGCTTCACTGTTGATGCTGTCCCAAGCTCTTATTCCACTTCCCTGATGTACATTCGCAAGTACAAAACCAGTCTTTCCTGTCAAGAATCTCCCCTCCCCTTTTACTAATGATAAACCTAAGAAGTACGGGTTATCAAAGTCTTTTAACTAATTATGGAGTTCGGAAAAACTGAAATATCTGTCTTTCTTTTCATATAGACACTTTTTAAAGGTGGTGCAATCCTATAATTGGCTCGGTTCGGGCAATTAGGAGCGTAACGAAATGAAAGCATTCATGGACAAAGATTTTCTTCTGGAAACTGAGACAGCAAAGACTCTCTATCACGACTATGCAGAGAAGATGCCTATCTTCGACTATCACTGTCACCTTATCCCAGAGCAGATAGCAAAGAACGTAAGATTCACCACCATCACAGATGCCTGGCTTGGAGGAGACCACTACAAGTGGAGACAGATCAGGACCTGCGGTTTCCCTGAAGAGAGAATTACAGGCAGCGCCGACCCTTGGTCAAAGTTCACAGCATGGGCAGAGACTATGGAGAACCTTATCGGAAACCCTCTCTACCACTGGACACATCTGGAGCTCCAGAGATACTTCGGCATCAACGATGTCCTCTGCAGAAAGAATGCAGAGAAAATCTATGAAGAGGCCAACAGGAAGTTCAAGGAAGATCCTGACCTTACTGTCTGGGGAATCATGAAGAAGTTCAATGTCTATGCAGTAGGAACAACAGATGATCCTGCTGACGACCTAAAGTGGCATAAGGTCATCAGGGACGAAGGCAAATGTCCAGCAAAGGTCATCCCTTCCTATCGTCCGGATAAGGCAATGAACATCGACAAGCCAGATTTCAAGGACTATATTGCAAAGCTGGGCGAAAGCGCAGGAATGGATATAAAATCAGCCTCCGATGTAGTTGCAGCTCTCGAAAAGAGGTTGGACTTCTTTGTGGAAATGGGCTGCAGAGCTTCAGACCATGCCCTCATGACATGTCCAAGCACCTTCTGGAGAGAAGAGGAAGTGGAGAAGGTATTCCAGAAGAAGATGAACGGAGAGGAGCCATCCGACAAGGAAGTTGACGCATACAGGACCTTCATCCTCTACAACCTGGCGAAGATGTACCACAAGAAAAATATCGCCATGCAGCTTCACTTCGCTTCCATCCGTGACAACAACAAGGCCATGTATGAAAAGCTTGGACCTGATACAGGCTTCGACGCTTCCTACGACGAAGTACTGGCAAAGGGCGTCTCTGTATTCATGGGAAAGCTTTCTGAAACCAACGAGATTCCAAAGACCATCTTCTACTCCCTTAATCCTAAGGACTACTACTCTCTTGCAACTCTCATGGGCTGCTGGCAGGGCGAAGGCATCAAGGGAAAGATCCAGCTTGGTTCAGCCTGGTGGTTCTGTGACCATAAGGATGGCATGGAAGAGCAGCTTAAGGTTCTTGGAAACCTTGGCTCACTCCCTTCCTTCATCGGAATGCTTACAGATAGCCGCTCCTTCCTTTCCTATTCCAGACATGAGTACTTCAGACGCATACTCTGCAACCTCATCGGATCCTGGGCAGAGAATGGAGAAGTTCCATATGACATGGAATGGCTTGGAGAGATTGTGCAGAACATCTCCTTCAATAACGCACAGCGCTATTTTGAAGGCTGAGAGCAATAATCCGCTACCCCATCTCCGGAGAAATCCGGAGATTTTTTTCGTCCAAATATACAGAAAAATGCCAGATTTCGTTAATTTCCAGTAATTCTTTTCCAACATAACGGGGTTGAAATGTATAAATAAATTCTTTTTTCCAATACACTCAAATCATCAGACATAAACAGAAGGAGAAGACAATGTTCATATTCGCAGAATGGGGAAAACCCCTTCAATCCATGGGCCTGGTACATATAATAGGAATAGTTTCAGCACTGCTCTTCGGTATTCTAGGCGGCATTCTTGCCAAGAGGACGAAAAGGCCTGAGAAGGTCTATTGCATTACAGGTATCGCTTTCATAGTGCTGGAAGCATTAAAGTTCATCTTCATCATGGTGACCGACGGAACCTACCCCCTCGATAGGATTCCATTCCAGATCTGTACCGTGGAGCTATTCTTCCTTTGGGCTGTCCCTCTTGTGAAGAACGAAAGGATAAAGAAGGGAATGATAGCTTTCACAATAATCGGCCTTCTTGCCGCTGTCTTCTACTACGTGAAGCCTGCCACAATCATCAATGCCAACTACATCTTCCTAAGCTTCCAGCCTATGCTCTGGCACGACCTGGTGATCATGATAGGAGTCTTCTCCATTGTCCACTACCAGATCTACGGAAAGAAGGGTAAGAGCTATATTCTTGACGGATACTTCTTCTGGCTGGCTCTTACAGCCCTGGCAGTGGTGATTGACCTGATTACCGCCTCCACCATTCCGGAAGCTGCCATCAACTTCTTCTACCTTTCCCCTATACAGGATAGCGTCACATATCCAGTGCTGAACCTTATCTTCAGAAAACCTCAGCCCTATCCTCTCTATGTCCTGGGCTTCATAATCTACTACTCCCTTGGAGTATTGGCCCTTTATGGTCTACTGACACTTATTGGAAACCTAAGGGACAAAAAGACGAACTGACGGGAGGCAGGGCAACAAACCCTGCCTTTTTCTACCTTCCTTTTCGAAATATCGGAGTAAACACAGCTGTTTCCGTAGTGCTGCTTATTGCATGTATCGCCATCGGCTACCTCTGCCCTTGCAATCATCGTTGTCCTCAACTGCTGCAAGAAGCTATTCGGAAAGGAAGAGAACAACTGATAACTCTTAAGCCATATCTATGTCAAAAAGGCCCTCCGCAGTGATGCAGAGGACCTTTTTCATTTAGACATCTGAAGTCTTAGATGACGTTGACGATGATCTTGATGACGAAGAGCAGAGCTACGATGTATGTAGCGACAGAGATCTTCTTAGCCTTTCCTGCAAGAACCTTGATGATTACATAGGAAAGGATACCGAACATGATACCGTCAGAGATGGAGTATGCACATACCATCATCAAAAGACACAGGAATGCTGGAATACCTTCTGTTGGATCTGAGAAGTCGATGTCCTTCACTGGGCTCATCATGAAGAATCCTACCAGGATCAGAGCTGGAGCTGTAGCTGCTGATGGAATGGAGAGGAAGAGAGGAGCGAAGAAGAGGGAGAGAAGGAAGAAGAAAGCTGTGACGATGGCTGTGACACCAGTTCTGCCGCCTTCTACGACACCTGTTGAAGACTCGACGAAAGTTGTGACTGTGGAAGTACCCAGCATAGCACCTACTGTTGTACCGACAGCGTCAGCAAAGAGAGCTTCCTTACAGTTAGGAATTGTACCGTCTTCCCTGATCATATCTGCCTTGCCGGCGCATCCGATGAGAGTACCGACTGTATCGAACATGTCAACAAAGAGGAATGTGAACATGACGATGATGAAGTCTGGGATATTTGCAGCGACTTCAGCGAAGTTAAACTTCATGAATGTAGGAGCAATTGATGGAGGAAGGGATGCAACTCCACCGAACTGTGTAACTCCAAATGGAATACCGACAATTGTGGTTGCAAGGATACCGATGAGGATTCCACCCTTTACATTGTGGGCAACCAGTACAGCTGTGATAACAACACCGATAAGGGCAACGATAGCTGAAGGGCTAGTGATGTTGAGACCTACGAGAGTTGCACCGTCAACGATGATTCCTGCGTTCTGGAGACCGATGAATGCGATGAAGAGACCGATACCGACTCCGATGGCCTTCTTAAGGTTCTGAGGAATCGAATTGACGATAGCTTCACGGACATTGAAGAAGGTAAGGAGAAGGAAGAGGATACCTTCGCAGAAGATTGCTGTAAGAGCGAACTGCCATGACTTGCCCATTGTAAGACATACTGTGTATGTGAGGAAGGCATTGAGACCCATACCTGGAGCAAGGGCGAATGGAAGGTTTGCAAAGATTCCCATCACCAGAGTTGCAATTGCTGCGGAAAGGGCTGTTGCTGTAAATACAGCACCCTTGTCCATAAGGGCAAAGCCTGGAATATTAGCAGCCTCTCCACTGAGAATGCTTGGGTTGACAGCAAGGATGTAGGCCATAGCCAGGAAGGTGGTAAAACCTGCTATAACTTCTGTCTTGAAATCTGTTCCTGCCTTTTTTAGAGCGTCCTGTTTAAAAGAGATTTTAATCAGACTCATATTGTTACACCTCCTGAGTGTTTTCAAATACACTTCTATCTAAATACAAGTTTCGGGATTTGCCAACAAAAATTTGCAACAAATGGCAACATTCATCATATTAACTGGTTAAACTGCCTTTTTTCAGAATCTGTCAGGTCAGTAAAAATTTTTTGTTGACAACTCCCCTACTCTATGCAACAAATATCTCCCAATTATCAATTTTTGAAAATCCTTCGCTTTTCTGCATTTTTGTCTGATTTTTCAAAAGAAAAACAAAGGTCTCGGTATAGATATTTAGAAAAACCGCGTTATTCTTATTATAAAGGAGTTCAAAGTGGATAAAGCTACAGCCAGACATATCATTGATGCCTCCATGGGAAGGACCAAAGCCGACCTGGTGATCAGGAATGCTATGGTGGTTGATGTATTCAACTGTCGTTCCTTCCTTAGCGATGTATATATCAAGGACGGAAGATTCATCGGCTTCGATGGAGACAGGACAGCAGAAAGGGAAATTGACGCTGAAGGGAAATACATGGTTCCAGGCTTCATCGACAGCCATTGCCATATAGAGTCATCCCATCTCTCCCCTTCAGAGTTCTCCAATGCAATTCTTCCTTCGGGAACAACCTCTGTAGTTGCAGACCCCCATGAGATATGCAACGTATCCGGTCTGGATGCCATGCACTACATGCTGGAAAGTGCAGAGAACGCTGTACTGAACATTAACTTCATGTTCCCTTCCTGCGTTCCTGCAACCTTCTTCGAGCACTCAGGAGCCGTATTGACAGCAAAGGAGGTGGAGACTGTCATAGACAATCCCAAAATCCTGGGACTGGGAGAGATGATGAACTACCCTGGAGTGGTAGCCGCTGACGACTCCATCCTGGATAAGCTGGACACCTGCTGGAAGCGGGGAAAGATAATTGACGGCCACATACCATCCATTTCAGGCCAAGGCCTGGACGCATACCTCTCCACACTTATATCCACAGACCATGAGTGCGAGACACCTGAAGAGCTGGTGGAGAAGACAGGAAAGGGAATGTATGTGCTCTTGAGACAAGGGACAGTATGCAAGAATGTAGAGGCCCTTGTTCCTGGAATCAACGAAAACAACTGGAGGCGCTGCCTATTCTGCACTGACGACAGACAACCCCAGTCCATACTCCGGGAAGGTCACCTTTCCTATGGAGTGAACCTGGCGATCAAGGCTGGCCTTGACCCCTATAGGGCCATAGCCTGTGCCACAATCAATGCTTCCGACTGCTACGGCCTCAAAGAAAGAGGGGCCATCGCTCCCGGACGCTTTGCAGACTTCTTCCTTACAGAAAGAATCGACGAAATCAAGCCTATCTCAGTATTTGTAAGCGGAGAGAAGGTTGCCGAAAACGGAAAGATCCTGAAACGTTCCCCTCACGTGGTTCCAGAGAAGGTGGAAGGAGCTGTCAGGGTAAAGGATCTCTCCCTGTCACTCTTCTCCCTCCCTCTCACTTCAGACAGGGCCAGAGTCATAAGAATACTTCCTGGAGGAGTTGTGACAGCCAAGGATGAAGCGGTGGTGAAGAGGGACGAAAGAGGAGAATGGGTCCACGAAAAGGATAAGGACATTCTGAAGATTACTGTAATCGAGCGCCACAACAACACTGGATACCATGCTTCAGCCCTTATCTCAGGCTATGGCCTTAAGCATGGGGCCATCGCTTCCACCATTGCCCACGATTCCCACAACATAATCGTCATCGGTGACAACGATGACGATATGCTCCTTGCCGTGAAGAGCCTGAAGGAGAAGGGAGGCGGAATCACCCTTGTGATGGACAATAAGGAGCTTAGCTACCATAGACTTGAGATTGCCGGCCTCATGACAGATGAAAGCGTGGAAAGCGTCGTGGAATGCCTGGATGAACTCCATAGAGTGGTGGAGGAGGAGATGGGCGGTGTCAACAGGGAGATAGATCCATTCATGACCCTCTGCTTCATGGCGCTGCCGGTAATACCTGCATATAAGATTACGGACTGCGGCCTCTTTGATGTTACAGAGTTCAAGTTTGTGGACGTTTCACTCTAGAGTAAGGCAGGGAAACCTGCCTTTTCTTTATAGAATGGACAGGTCCATTGCCATGACAGAGTGTAGGGAGGATGGAATCAGGCCTAGGCCATAGGGCTTTGAGCCGGCTTCAAAGGCCACAAGAAGCCTATCGTCTCTGTATTCCAGGTCCTCGCTCATATGGGGAGCGCTAAAGGAGGCAATAAGCCTGGTGCTGTCCAGAACCATGAGAGGAATATCCCTGCCTTCAATACTATAGACACCATCGAAGACGGAAGCGTCATATATGGCAATGAGGCTGGGATTTAGGCCAGAAGAGCAGGAAAGGGCTACCTTTGAATCAAAGAGAGCAAAACCCTGGACTTTGTCCCTGACTGAAAAGGCAAGGCTGGGCTCTCTTTCAGCTTTACCGCTGTCGCTTAGCCTATAGGCGAAGACCATGGCCTTATGGATACCGTCAGAGGAGGAGATAGTGTGGCTTTCCTCTGTGGAGTATCCAGGAGCATGGTACTCCCCTACATAGAGATATTCTCCATCTGAAGAGCAGAATGAGGCGCGGCAAGGCACAGGAAATGAGGAGACGAAGGAGACTGTATCCCCACTGCTGGAGGAGAGAAGGTCAGACAAGGACAGAACAAAGATTCTGGAAGCATTACTTATATAAATGTAGTCTCCAGAAGCTGTAATTCCTCCTGCGTGGCCCTTATATGGAAAGCCGTCTTCAGTTGCAAGAGAGATGTAGCTAGTGCCGCCATTTCCATCAAGAATGTAGATTCTGGAAGGCCCGGAAGAATAGGCGGAAACAAGGATTCTGCCGTCAGGGATGGCTGTGACACCTTGGGGGACAAAACCTTCAGCGGCTCCAGGAATTTTCTGGACTCTCTCGGAAACTCTATAGAAGACAGGATGAAGAATTCTCCCAAGGGCCACATAAGACACCCCATAGACAGCTATCAGGGAGAGGATCACCAAGATTAGGGTTGTGGCAAATCTTTTCTTCATGGCTCCTCTGAAAACTTCATTTCAGATGGGGAGACAGAGACAGCAGTATCCTCTAAGGCAAGAAATGAAGGGAAAGGAACTAGTTTTGACAGCTTTTCGGCTACTGTTGACGCAACCCATCTTGCACCTTCCGGTCTAAGGTGGGTGTTATCTTCCTTACCTTCCATATAGTTAGGATAGATACCTTTTCCAAAGTTCATGTAATACTTGCGGCTATCCTCGTCTCCTGCCTTCACCAGATCCTCAGTAAGGGGGAAGGTGATGTCTACAACGGGAACACCAGCCTGATGGCCTGCCGCCTTCATGGCTGCTATATAGTCACCATGGGTATCCTGTATGCGTCCGGAAAGGAAGATTCTCCTGGGCACAGAGGTGACAAAATAGACTTCCGCCTTCTTCTCCTTGATCTTGTTTGCCATATAGACAAGATTTGCGATGTAGCTGCCCCAGGCATCAGTTCCCCTTTCATCCTTCTTCTGGTCATTGTGGCCAAACTGAATGATGACCGCATCCCCTTCTTTAAGGGAAAGGAGCACAGAGGAAAAGGTTCCGCTCTTCAGAGCAGAAACTGTGGAAAAACCGTTGAAGGCACAGTTTACTGTAATCCACTCGGGAGCAAGGTATTCATAGAAGGCTTCACCCCACCCTGTCTCAGGTCTGGCCTCCCTCTTTTTTTCAGCGCAAGTGGAATCTCCTAGAAGAAACAATCTATTCACTCTTCAGCCTCCATATATATAGATGATTACCAAAAAAGGGCCGGTTGACAATTACCGACCCTGAAAAAGAGAGATAATGACTGTTATCTCTGTACTCTTCCTGAACCATCGCCCTTGCAGAGAGCCTCAACTTCACTGAGTCTGGAAAGGTTGAAGTCTCCATTGATGGTGTGCTTCAGACAGGATGCTGCAACTGCGAAGTTGATTGCATACTGCTCGTCGCTGTAATGGCTGAGACCGTAGATGATGCCAGCTGCGAAGCTGTCTCCACCACCGACTCTGTCCACGATATCTGTGATCTCATAGTGTCTGGAGAGATAGAAGCCTGTCTTTCCGCTGAGAGCTGCGCTCCATCCGTTGTGGTCTGCGCTCTTGGATTCCCTGAGTGTTACAGCAACATACTGGACGTTTGGGAACTGAGCCTTGACCTTCTGTGTCAGCTCTTCGTAGATGGCTGTATCAAGCTTACCGGAAGTTACGTCGCTGTCTGCAGCGATACCGAGACACTTCTGGATATCTTCCTCGTTGGCGATGACTACATCAGCGTACTTTACAAGCTCTCTCATGACTTCCGGAGCATCCTTGCCGTAGTTCCAGAGCTTCTTTCTGTAGTTAAGGTCGATGGAGACAGTTGCTCCTGCCTTCTTTGCAGCCTTCATTGCCTCGAGAGCACAATCTGCAGCGCTCTGGCTGACAGCTGGAGTGATACCTGTGGTATGGAACCAGCCAGCATCCTTCATGATTTCATCCCAGTTGAAATCCTCTGGCTTTGCCTTGGCAATGGCGGATTCAGCTCTGTCGTAGACTACAAGGCTTGGTCTCTGTACAGCGCCTGTCTCCAGGAAATAGATTCCAAGTCTTCCGCCCTTCACCATGTTGATGGCGCTTGTATCCACACCATACTTCATGACTTCCCTCTTGCATGCCTCACCGACAGCATTGTCTGGAAGTGCTGTCACGAACTGGGACTTTTCACCGAAGATGGAAAGGGAGACAGATACGTTTGCCTCTCCACCACCGAAAGTTGCTTCAAGCTGAGGGCTCTGGAAAAGTCTCTCATGTTCAGGGCTTCTGAGACGAAGCATTATTTCACCAAATGTTACATATTTCTTGTTGGACATCGTTGCCTCCCTAATTTTTGCTGATATTTTAGTTTTCAGTGTTTGCAAGAGTCAACAAAATGTCTGAATCTTTCGTTAATAAGTCGGTTTTGAAGTGCTATAATTCTTTTGAGAGGTTATAAAACATGACAGAATCAGAAATCTTCGAATTCTTCCATAATCTTGGAATCGTACCTGTAGTAAAGATTGACGACGCAGCAAAGGCGGAAAAGCTGGCAGAAGCCATGATCAAGGGAGGAATCCCTTGCGCAGAGGTCACCTTCAGGACAGATGCCGCAGAAGAGGCCATCAGAAGAATGACCACAGCTTTCCCAGAGATGATTGTCGGAGCAGGAACTGTCCTCAACAAGGAGACAGCTGAAAGGGCTGTGAAGGCTGGAGCAAAGTTCATTGTCTCCCCAGGCCTGGACGAAGGCACAGTAAGATGGTGTCAGGAGAATGGTATTCCTGTAACTCCAGGAGTATCTTCAGCTTCTGAAATCCAGAAGGGAGTGAACCTTGGACTCAAGGTATTGAAGTTCTTCCCTGCTGAGTCTTCAGGCGGAGTAAAGATGCTCAAGGATCTCGGAGGCCCATTCCCTCAGGTTAAGTTCATGACCACAGGCGGCATCAATACAGCTAACCTTGAAGAATACGCAAGGGCAAAGAATGTCCTGGCTGTAGGCGGATCATGGATGGTCAAGGCTGATCTCATCAATGAAGACAAGTGGGATGAAATCGAAGCTCTCTGCAGAGAGGCTGTCACAAAGCTTCAGGGCTTTGAGCTGGCTCACTTCGGAATCAACGCAAAGTGCAAGGACTGCGCTGAGGCCATGACAAAGAAGTTTGGCGCTTTCGGCATGATTCCTTCTGCAACAAGCAAGTCCTTCTTCATGGACAAGTCCATTGAAATCATGAACGAGAACGGAAGAGGAACCCATGGCCACATCGGCTACAAGGTCAACAACGTCCAGAGAGCTATGAACTATGTAAAGAATCTTGGTTATACAATCGCTGAAGACTCCTACACCTATGATGCTTCAGGCAAGGTGAAGTTCTTCTATGTCAACGAAGAGATTGGAGGATTTGCAATCCACTTCATGGCAAAATGATCATATCCAGTGATTTATGGGAGGTGCAGCGATGCACCTCTTTTTTCATAGAAGCCATCCCTCCCCATCGATCCAGCTTTCTGCCTTCACATTTTTGATTTCATCATTCTTTCCCGGCCATCCGAAAAGAAGAGGTGAAAGAGGATTGTGTCCTTCTCTTCTTTCGTCCCCTCTTCCATAGCAGTAGACACAGCCCATTCTGCATCCTCCATATCCACCGATATCGAAGCCGAGAATGCAGCTGCACTCCTTTCTCTTTCCCTTGGTTTTGGGTATATTCAGCCGCTTTCCGCAGCACTTTTCCCACACATCTTTTGTAAAGCATCCGGCCGTCTCTACACCGTATTCTTCCATCCAGGATCCTTCAGCGCAGCTGGAGACTTCCATTTTGTGACGTCTTCCCTCCTGGACAAAAAACTGGACCAATTCCTCCTTCTCGCTTCTTGTTGGTGGTTTTATTTCCATCGTCTCCAGCCTCTCCTTTATATGTGGGTATATATCCAGAAAGGAGAATACGACTCTATCTGTATAACCCTCCAGAAGGGACGAGAGCGTAGCGAACCAGGCCTTATGGGAGGAAAGGGGAAAGGAAGGGGACAGAAACACCGGGTCATATCTCCACACCACCCTTTCCTTTCCGACTCTAAGAGATAGGTTTCTGAAGGCTTCCACTATACTTCTTTTGTCTTGGATTCCTGGCTCGTATTCCCTGGAATATGGAGTAATTGTCACATGCCATAGAGTGTTCCAGTTCCGGAAAGTAGAGAGATGAGGAATAAGCTTCCCTGGGTCCTTAGTGCAGATTCCAAGGCAGTCTATTGTTTTCGGATTGAAGTCTAGGCTATATACCAGGTTCTTTCCATAGGGACTACGCACCATAACTACTCCTTCCTCCATCCTTTTCAGTAGCCATTGGCTGTAGAAGGCAGGAATATCAGTGCGCATTGAGGCAAAGGCTATCATTTCACCAGCCTGTATTCATCCAAGGGAAGGAAAAGGGTATCCAGAGCCTTCTTCGCATCTCCAAGAAGATCGGACTCGCCCCATCTGTAGCACCCACTTGATGTTGTTTCCCCTTACAATATCCATTGTGGAGACGTTATCTACGCCCCGCTCCTTAAAAAGCTTGATTGCTTTCAGGACCAGCAATGTCCTGGTATCAGTCTTTTCCATCAAACTTGCCCCTTCGCGTGGAAATTAGAAAGGCCCCCGGAAAACCGAGGGCTCCTGTCTTGAGTAAGGCTCAATAAGCCTTGGAAGCGTGCATCTTCTTATTCTTGAGCATCTGCTTTCTGGCCATAGCCTTATTCTTGCGGTGCTGGATAGCAGATGGCTTCTCGAAGTATCTGCGCATCTTGTAATCTCTGATGACGCCTTCCTTCTCAACCATTCTCTTGAAACGCTTAATCGCTTTCTCAAGTGGTTCTGTTTCATCAACTTTGACGAATGCCATATATTATCTCACCTCCTCTGCCCGTAGGCTCAAGAATCCTAAGAGAGGTTACTACACTCCTTTAGGGTTTGTCACTACCTTCACAGGCGTAAAATCACGAAAAAGTCATATAAGGCGGTACTTTAGCCCTTCTTTTTCCGAATACCACAATATCTTTCCATGCCCCAGCCAAGGGAAATTGAAGGATATTCCCCACTCTGGATAAAGCTTTCTCAGCAGTATGGAATCTGATGTGGCATAACAGATGAAGGAGATATAGTCCTCCTTGGTCATGCAGTGGTCAGAGGAGACATATAGCTCTGTACTGTCAGTTCTCTCCGTCTTCAGCTCCTGGCTATCAGAGCTTTTCTTTTCTTCCTTTTCCTCCAGCCTTCTTCCACAGCACACTACATTGGCATTCCCTTCTGCCAATATGACATTTCCACATATGGGACACACATAGAACTTTGTCTTCTTCATGTTCCCGCTTCGCATTGCGTTCTCTTCCATTTCGCCTTCAAGAATGGATCTGATGTCTATTGAGAATATCTCACTTAACTTTGGCAGAAATGAGACATCCGGGCAGCCAAGGCCTCTTTCCCATTTGGATACAGCCCTGTCTGTTACACCAAGAAGCTCTGAAAGCTCAAGCTGAGTCATTCCTTTATCTTTTCTGAAAGTTCTGATGATTCTTCCGACTTTTTCCTGATCCATTCCAATCCTCCAGAAAGATGTTGCTCCCTTTCATCATTCAAGACAACAAACTCTTCGTTGAGCTTCAGACATCTGAAAGATGAAAACTCTACAATCCAAGGCTGGCGACCTTCCTCCTGAACTCCTCCACAGTCATGCCTTTTGTCTCTGCTGCTGTCTCAATGGAGATAATTCCTTTCCTTACAAGGTCATTAAGCTCCTCGAACTTACCTTTCTCTATTCCTTTCGCAATTCCTTTCTCAATTCCTTTCTCAATTCCAGCTGCTTCGTAAGCCATATCCAGATTACACATTTCTCTCACCCCTCTCTTAAGCTACAGAAGCCATAAAACCTTGAAAGCTCTTATACCCCAAGGCTGGCGACCTTCCTCCTGAACTCCTCCACAGTCATGCCTTTTGTCTCTGCTGCTGTCTCAATGGAGATAATTCCTTTCCTTACAAGGTCATTAAGCTCCTCGAACTTACCTTTCTCTATTCCTTTCGCAATTCCTTTCT
>JAEDOD010000027.1 GCA_016302165.1 Sphaerochaetaceae bacterium | reverse complement strand
GGTGGAGTGGTGGGAGGAGAGATGAAGAGCCTCCTCTATAGAGTTCCTGCCGGAAGTGAAATATCCCCTATCTATGCCTTTGAAGCCAAGGGAAGGAGAATCTATCGCCATTCCTTATGCTTCCTTCTCTCCTATGCTGCCTATAAGGTGGCAGGGGATAGGCACCTTGTCATAGGGCACTCTCTGGGAGACGGCTTCTACTTCTCCTTCGATGATGACAGACCTATCAGCGATGAGCTTTTCAAGGCTATAGTTGAGAAGATGAAAAAGGTGGTGAAGGAAAGAAGGACCATTGAATACAGTGTCCATTCCTTCAGTGATGCCATGGAGAAAATCAGAAAGGAGGGGAACAATAAGACAGCTCTCCTTCTTTCCTCCCGTAATGACAGCTTCCTTTCCGTATATGAGCTTGATGACTATATCCAGCTTTCCTATGAGCCAATAGTTAAGGACACAGGAGTTCTATCTCTATGGGAGCTGAGGAAATATGGAGAGAAGGGCCTCCTATTAAGATATCCAGTGTCTTCAGATGTGAAGGCTATACAGCCCTTCAGGGATAACCCTCTTCTCTTCAAGGTCTTTGAAGAGTATAAGGGATGGGGAAGGATTCTAGGGGTCAGGAGCCTGGGAGAACTAAACTCTCTCATAGTTAAGGGAAATGTAAGGGAGTATATCAAGCTTTCGGAAGATCTTCATAGAAGGAAGATTGCCCTGATTGCTGACAGAATCAAGGAGAAGGGAGCAAAGATCGTATTTGTCGCCGGTCCTTCCTCTTCAGGAAAGACCACCTTTGCCAAAAGGCTCTGCGAAGAGCTGAAGCTTCTTGGCTTCCAGCCCTTCAAGCTATCTCTTGACGACTACTATAATCCGCCATCCATGGCTCCCCTGGACAAGGACGGAAAGCCAGACCTGGAGGCTCTGGAAGCCTTGAATGTGGATCTGATCGATTCCAACATGAAGGCCCTTACCAAAGGAGAGGAAGTCAATCTTCCTTCCTATGACTTCAATACCCATATCACCACCTTCAGTCCCGTTCCTGTGAAAATGGAGGAAAGGACCATTATGGTGGTGGAGGGAATCCATGCCCTCAATGAAAGGATCACAGGATCCATTGACGACAGATTTGTATACAGGGTCTATATTTCTGCCTTGACCCACCTTAACCTTGACGATGCCAACAGAGTCAGTACAGCTGACAACAGACTTCTCAGGAGGCTGGTGAGGGACTATAGGACCAGGGGCATGAGCGCAGAGCGCACTCTCAATATGTGGCCCAGCGTCACAAGAGGTGAGGTGGACCATATCTTCCCTAACCAGAACAACGCAGACTCCATGTTCAATAGTGCCTTGGACTATGAAATTGGTGTGCTTTCGCCCTTTGTTGTGCCGCTCTTACGTAGTGTGGGAAAGGAGGAGGGGGAAGCCTATACCCTTTCCAGACGTCTTCTTTCCTTCCTTGAGAATGTTTATCCCATTTCAGGGACCTATGTGCCTTCAGATTCTCTCCTAAGGGAGTTCATCGGTGAATCTGACTACGAATAGGAAATTATAGAGGAAGAAAAATGGGGGGCGGAAAGAAAAAAACTGTCCTCCGATTGAGGGAATATCCCATAGATAGTACAATGGGAAGTGGAGGACGCGTGGATGTATAAGTACAGAATGGAATTATCCTTTATTTCTGCTCTTGTGCTCATTGTTCTCTACGGCGCATCCTATTCCAAGGAAAAGGACAGGACCTGGAGTTCCTTTGCCCGGATGATGTTCTTCTATATCATCTATGACCTGGTAGCTTTTCTGACTTCCTTCAAGATTCCTGTAGTGCTTTCCTCCATACTCCATTTTCTTGATGTGCTGTGTGTGGTCCTGGCTGTCTATGAGTTCCATCTCTATCTCACTTACTTCCTTAAGGATAAGAAGAAGGAGAATGTGGTAGACTACAATATCTATCTGGAAGCCGTAGGCTTGATGACGATCCTTGTACATACCGTCTTCAGTGTATTGAATGGTAAGGAGACAGTTAACTTCCTTTATCTCAGCGAGATTCTCATAATATTGATGAATGTCATCATGATTCTTCCGGATCTCTCCCTTATCCTTAACAAGCGGAAGGTGCTGGGAAGGAAGAACGCCCTGATATGGGGTACCCATGTACTGATATTGCCTCTCTCATCCACCATAGACCTTGTGACAGGTGAGGAGTCCAGGTTCTTTTTGACGACCATCTTTATCCTTATGATCTTCGTCACTGTCAACCAGGAGACTGAACTTGAACTGAAGAGCCATGCCATTGAGATAGAGAGAAAGGAGATGGAACTGAAGGAAGTGAGGCGCAGTGTAATGATAAGTCAGATCCAGCCTCACTTCATCTACAATGTGCTGAACATCATCTGCATCCTCTGCAGAAGAAATCCTAAAGAGGCGGCCATTGTCACAAGAACCTTCGCCAGATACCTGAAGATGAATGTGGAGTCTTTGAAGAAGGACCATCCTGTGCCCTTTGAGGAGGAGCTAATCCATGCAGAGACCTACCTTTCCCTGGAGAAGGTGAGATTCCGTGATGAACTGGAGATCTCCTACGATATTGCTGTAAAGAACTTCTGTATGCCGGCCCTCTCCCTTCAGCCTATGGTGGAGAACGCTGTAAAGCATGGACTATGCATGAAGGAGGATGGGGTAGGGCACCTTTCCATCATTACCAAGGAGGATAAAGCCAACTGGTATGTAATCGTTTCCGATGATGGTGTGGGCTATGACACCAAGGCGCCGGTCAGGAGTGACGGAAGGTCCCATATCGGAGTAGAAAACACTAAGATGAGGGTGGAGATGATGTGCCATGGAAAGTTGGACATCTTCAGCATCAAGGGAAGCGGAACCAATGTGGTCATAACGATCCCTAAGCTCTATGACCAGAACTGTCTTCCTGAAGATAGAGTCTGGGACAAGGAGGAGATATGAGTGCCATACAGAATATCTATGTAACACTCTACATGACAGCAATCTGCTTCTTTATCTTTGTCCTGGATAGAAATAAGGGGAGTCACCATTACAGCAGAATCTATAGGATCCTCCTTGTTGTACAGATCTCTTTCCTTCTTACAGATTCCCTGCTTTGGGCCTTGGATGATTACCTGGTGGAATTCAGCTTTGCCTACGCTATGCTCTGGGAGCTGTCATATGGATTGTCTATGGCCATAATAGTAGTCTACTTCTACTTTATTCACGATTTTCTTGTTGAAACCTATGGCATAGATGATAAATATCCCCTGAAGGACTTTATTGCTGGAGGCATTCTTCTCTTAATGCTGTGGCTAATGGTGATGTGGGATGATGATGTCAAATTCATCAGGGCAGGAAATGTTCCTGAACATACACCTTTCTTCCTACTCTTATATATTCCTATGTTGTCGCCTGTTGTTGTATCTCTTAGGGCGACGGTCAAGGCATGGAAGAAGTGTGATAACAGAATGAGGTCCATAATCCTATTGTACATTCTCGTTCCTACCATTTCTGCAATTATCTATTTACTGCTGCAAATAGATACCTTGATCTACATTTCCCTTACCATCATGACTCTCCTTATCTATGTGACTGTTAAGCAGGAAAACAGAATGGATGTATTCAATCAGCTGAAGATTATCCAGGCCAAGGAGGCGGAGCTGAAGGAGACGGAACAGAAGGTCATGATAGGAAATATCCAGCCTCTCTTCATCCAGGGAATCCTAAGCTCCATAGCTTCCATGGCGGAGAAGGACCCCAAGAAGGCTGAAGAGACCACTTCAAGCTTTGCAACCTATCTCAGAATGAATCTTAACTCTGTGGGAAAAAATGAACCTGTGCCCTTTGAGGAGGAGCTGAAGCATGCAGATTCCTTCCTTGCTCTGGAAAGCAATGTCTGGCCGGGAAAGATAAAAGTGGAGCATGATACAGAGGCCTTTAACTTCTTCCTTCCTGTGCTGACGCTCCAGCCATTGGTGGAGAATGCCCTGGTACACGGTATCCTTCCCAATGATGGAGGAACCATAAAGATATGGAGCCGGGAAATCGATGACTATTTTTTGGTGGGAATCGATGATGACGGAATCGGTTTTGATGCTACACTTACCCATGGAGGAGTGGGTATAGAGCATACCAGAAATAGACTGGAGAAGGTTTCTGGAGGAAAAATGGAAATCAGAAGCGAAAGAGGGAAGGGAACTTCCGTAACTATATATATACCTGCAAAAACAGCCAAAACATTCTAGGGGAGCTTATGTCTGAAGTCTTTACGTTATCAACACTATTCTACACATCTATGGTTGCATTCTCTGTGGTGACCTTGATTGTGGAGATAATCTGTATCAGATCCACCAGTCTTCCCATTGCAAAGTGGTTTGAGAACTCCTTCTATCTCGTTATCATTGCAGCCATTTCTGAATGGCTTGTGGTGGTGGGACGGGGCTTTCCTGTGGAGGCCCAGGGATTATTGGTGATGTGCAAGACAATAGAAATGATCATATCTCCCATAATTCCTGTGTCCATCGCCCTTTCTGTCAGCAGGGAGAGAATAGGCATAAGGCATTTGATTCCACTTTCAGTCAATGCACTTATAGTATTGGCCAATATCTTCATCAATAGGATCTTCTATTTCACGGCAAATAATGTATATGTACATGGAGACCTGTATTTCCTCTACAAAATCGCCTACTTCCTGGCCATTGTGTACATGTTTTACAAATTTGCAAGGGTTGCAGCAAAGGAAAGCTCCCACGAAAGACGGATCCTTTTCATAATTCTTTCCATGCTATTTGTAGCTCTGGTGCTTCAATCAATCTTTCAGGACCTGAGAATCGACTGGTTTGTTGCAGCTCTTGCCTCCGCCCTAGTGTGCCTGAACTATACCATCAAGGACCAGAACAATACTGTCAGAGAAATGAAGAAGGCCATGGATGAGGCCAAGATGGCAAGTATGGCAAAGACCTCCTTCATGGGAAGAATGAGCCATGACCTCAGGACTCCAATCAATGGAATCATGGGCATGGTACAGATAGCGGAGAAGAACCTGGATAACAAGGAAGTGGTTGCGGACTGCCTTGGTAAGATTGACTCCTCCAACAGACATCTTTTGTCTTTGATTAGCGATATCCTACAGATGTCCAGCCTTGAAAGCGGGGCAATAACCTTGTCCCATGAGAAGTTCGACCTTAAGGAGATAGTGGAGGATTGCATCGGAATGCTCTCCACCTCTGCAAAGGACAGAGGTGTCAGGATCTTTGATGACAAGGCTGAGGCCATTGTAGAGCCAAGGGTCATTGGAAGCCCTGTCCATGTGAAGCAGATATTGGTGAATATATTATCCAACTCCATCAAATACAACAGGATTGGTGGCTTCGTTGAGATGAAGACCTCTGTGCTTTCCAGGACTGAAGACAGAATCACATACCGCTTCACCATTTCAGATACAGGTCTGGGAATGTCTGAGGAATTTGTAAAAAAGATCTTCGAGCCCTTCAGCAGGGAGGAGGATCCTGTGTCATCCAAGCGTCCTGGTTCAGGCCTGGGCATGAGTATCGTCAAGGAGCTGGTAACTCTTATGGGAGGGTCAATCAGCGTAATTAGCGAAAAGAACGTAGGCTCCGTCTTCACCTTGGACATGCCCTTCGAAATCGATAAAGAGCCTGTGACGGAAGAGAAGGATGAAGAATATTCCTTTGAAGGCAAAAGGGTTCTTCTTGTTGAAGACAATGACCTTAATCAGGAGATTGCTGTATATAAGCTTCAGGAAAAGGGCTTTTTGGTGGATAGTGCCTCAAACGGCAAGGAGGCTGTAGGAAAGTTCCTTTCTTCAGAGCCATTCTATTACGACCTGATACTTATGGACATTATGATGCCTGTAATGAATGGTCTTGAAGCCACAGTGGCCATTAGAAATAGCGAGCGTTCAGACAACAACCTTCCTATTATCGCCATGACAGCCAATGCCTATGATGAAGACAAGAAGATGTGTCTTGAAAGCGGAATGGATGCTCACCTGTCCAAGCCTCTTGAAGATAAGGAAATGTTCAGTACCATAAGGTCATTCCTGAAATAGAGATGGTGACAAAAAAAGCGTATGTGTACATTTTTGTCCATAAATAGTGGAAAACATAAAAATGTACACAGGAAATCCATTATATTTCCTGTTTTTTTCTATTGAAACCCTTTCCCTCAATGCTTAAATTTACACCTTGAGGGAATAATGAAAGAAAAACAGTGCTCATGTTGTTCCGATTACGGTTTCTCATATCCTGTCTTCACCAAGGAGATGAAGGAAAGTTATACCATCATCACTCCTGACTTCTTCCCCACTCATATGGCTTTGGTTGTGAGAGTGTTCAGAAGGTATGGCTTCAATGTGGAGATTCTCCATTCCCGTGGAAGGGAGGTCATAGAGAAAGGCCTTGAGCATGTCCATAATGATATGTGCTACCCAGCTATCTGCGTTGTAGGGCAGTTCATTGATGCCTTGACCAGTGGCCGCTTCGATCCAAAGCGTACTGCCCTTGTGCTTTTCCAGACAGGAGGAGGCTGCAGGGCATCAAACTATATCTGGGTTCTGAGAAAGGCTCTGGAAAATATGGGAATGGGCTATGTTCCTGTGCTTTCCGTAAGCCTTAACTCCATTGAAAGGCACCCTGGCTTCAAGCTTACTCTTCCTCTTCTCTTCAAGTCCCTTATGGCCCTGGTCTATGGTGATATGCTGATGCTACTGAAGAACCAGACCAAGCCTTATGAAAAGAATAAGGGTGAAACGGAACGCCTTACTTCCCATTGGATTGAGAAGATAACAGAGGGCATCAACAGAGGAAAGCTTCTTGTGGGGCCCGAGTTTAGAAGAACCCTTTCCTCCATTGCTGAAAGCTACTCGAAGATTGAGCTTACAGGAGAGAAGAAGACCAAGGTAGGAATCGTAGGGGAAATATACGTCAAATACTCGCCTTTGGGAAACAATGGACTGGAGGAGCTATTGGAGAAGGAAGGCTGCGAAGTAATGGTTCCTGGTGTTCTTCCTTTCTTCTTCTACATGTTCGATAACCGGATCAATGCTTCCAGGCTATACGGTGAGAAGAAAGGGGTTCTCATCAGCAAGGTAGGAATGAAGTTCTCCCGCCACATAGAGAAAACAATGGATGAAGTCCTTTCTTCCTATCCCCAGTTCTCCCGCCCATCCACCTTCTCCATGGAGAAGAAGATGGTGGATGGAATCATCGACAGGGGAGTTGTAATGGGGGAAGGATGGCTGCTTCCTGCAGAGGTTGCGGAGCTCATTGAGCTTGGATACAGCAATGTAATCTGCGTCCAGCCCTTTGGATGCCTTCCTAACCACATAGTAGGAAAGGGAACAATACGTAATCTCCGTTCCCGTTATAAGGACGCAAATATCTTTCCTCTGGACTATGATGCATCCTCCTCTTGTGTCAACCAGGAGAATAGGATCAAGCTTATGCTTTCTATGGCAAGGGAGAGCGAAAAGAAATGAAGAGATTGGGCATAGATATAGGCAGTACCACCATCAAGAGCGCTGTAGTGGATGAAGAAGGGAATATCATCTGGTCCACCTATGAGCGCCATCAGTCCAAAATAAACCTGAAACTCTCAGGGCTGGTCCATGAGATAAGGGATAAGTTTCCTCTAGACAAGGAAATGATCGTCGCCTTCTCAGGCTCTGCAGGCATGGGAATGGCAGAAAGCCTTTCAGTTCCCTTTGTCCAGGAGGTCTATGCCACCAGGACAGCTGTCAGGGAAAGGGAGAAGGATTGCGATGTTGTCATAGAGCTGGGAGGAGAGGACGCCAAGATCCTCTTCCTTACTGGTGGAGTTGAGGTGAGGATGAACGGAAGCTGTGCCGGAGGTACAGGAGCATTCATCGACCAGATGGCCCAGCTCATGGGAATAACGCCCACTGTAATGAACGATATGGCCCATAATAGCAGCCGGCGCTACGTAATAGCTTCCCGCTGTGGAGTCTTTGCCAAAAGCGATATACAGCCTCTTCTGAATCAGGGGGCAGGAAAGGAAGACATTGCAGCTTCCATCTACTACGCTGTAGTGAACCAGACAGTGGCAGGGCTTTCCCAAAGTAGGGAGATAAAAGGCAATGTGCTGTATCTTGGAGGGCCCCTGACATTCTCCTCCTATCTTCGTCTTGCCTTCGATGATGTGCTGAAGACAAAAGGAAGATGCCCTGATGATTCGCTTCTCTTTGTTGCATACGGCTCTGCCATATCCTGTGAAGCTGAAAGGAGGGACCTGGAAAGTCTTGAGGAGAAGGCCAGGCTTTACTCCTCTTCCACTCTTTCTTCCCTTCCGCCTCTCTTTTCTGACCAGAAGGAATATAGAGACTTCCTTTCCCGCCATGAAATGGACAGTAGAGGAATAAGGGTTGTAGATAAGCCAAAGGGAAACCTGTACCTGGGTCTGGATTCAGGTTCCACCACTCTTAAGGCTGTAATGGTGGATGAAGAGGGAAACCTTTTCCGTCCCCTTTACGTGCCAAACAAGGGAAACCCGGTTAAGGTCGTTAAGGAATATCTGGAGGCCTTCTACAGGGAGTGCCCTGATGCCACCATCTCCTCCAGCGCTGTAACTGGATATGGAGAAGATATAGTGAAGGCAGCCTTCAATGTGGATTATGGAGTGGTGGAGACCATTGCCCACTTTACTGCCGCAAAACTATTCGATCCAGATGTGGATTTCATAATCGATATCGGAGGCCAGGACATAAAGTGCTTCAGGATCAGGAACGGAGCCATAGATTCCCTGTTTCTCAATGAAGCCTGCTCCTCAGGCTGCGGCTCATTCCTTGAAACTTTTGCCAGTCTATTAGGATATAAGGCTGAAGAGTTTGCTTCCCTTGCTGTCCACTCCCGTCATCCAGTGGACCTGGGCTCAAGATGTACAGTATTCATGAATTCCCTGGTAAAGGAAGCCCAGAAGAATGGAGCAGGAGTGGAGGACATATCTGCAGGCCTTGCCATAAGCGTAGTGCGTAATGCCCTCTATAAGGTCATCAGAACTCCCGATCCCTCCCTTCTTGGAGACAACATAGTGGTCCAGGGAGGAACTTTCCTTAATGACGGAGTTCTTCGTGCCTTCGAGAAGGAGACAGGCAAGAACGTAAGAAGGCCAAGTGTGGCAGGCCTGATGGGAGCCTACGGCGCCGCTCTCTGGGCCAAGGAGAAAAGTAGGGAAACAGGGAAGGAAAAAAGTTCTATTATCACAATCTCTGGCCTGGAGTCCTTTGTGCACAGTGCCAAGAGCATCAACTGCAATGGCTGCAGCAACCACTGCCACCTGACAATGAATGATTTCGGCAGAGGAGAGAAGTTCATTGCCGGAAATAGATGCGATAAGCCTCTTGGAAAAAAGAGAAAGGGAGAAGGCTTGAATCTCTATGAATATAAGAGGAATGTACTCTCCTCCTTCTCCTCCCATCCTTCAGAGAAGAATCTGCCGGTGGTAGGTATGACCATGACCCTTGGAATATGGGAGCTTCTTCCCTTCTGGCACACACTTTTCTCATCCTTGGGCTTCGGCATAGAGATCTCTTCTCCTTCGACTCACGAAATCTACACCAAGGGACAGGGGACAATTCCTTCTGACACAGCATGTTATCCTGCTAAACTGGTCCATGGACACACTGAGGATCTGATGGAGAAGGGTGTAGACTACATCTTCATGCCCTGCCTTACCTACAACATAGATGAAAAGAAGGGAGACAACCACTACAACTGTCCTGTGGTGGCCTATTACCCGGAAGTGATAAAGGGAAATGTAAGGCTAAGGGAAGGCGTGAAGCTTCTTACTCCATTCCTGGATATTTCTGAAAGGAAAAGGTTCCCAAAATACTTTGCCCTCAGCATGGAGAGCTACGGCATAAAGTTGGATCGAAAGGAAGTGGAGAAGGCTTCAGAAAAGGCCTATAGAGCCCTGGAAGACTACAAGAGAGACATTGAAAGGGAAGGAAGAAGAATCCTGGAGGAAGCAGAGCGGGAGCATATGCCTCTTGTTGTGCTTTCAGGTAGGCCTTACCATGTAGACAGGGAGATAAGCCACGGAATCGACTCCCTGATCAATTCTTTGGGAGCCGCAGTAGTAAGTGAAGACAGCGTGGCCTTTGGGGTAGACGGCTTCAGGACCATGGTGCTGAACCAGTGGACTTACCACAATAGGCTATATGGTGCAGCAAAGTGGGTAAGGGACCAGAAAAGAAAAGACATAGTCATGGTCCAGCTGGTATCCTTCGGCTGTGGAGTGGACGCCATAACAGGAGACGAAGTGAGAAGTATCATCGAAAGCGGTGGAGGAATCTATACCCAGATAAAGATTGACGAAATCTCAAATCTTGGAGCTGTAAAGATCAGGCTCAGAAGTCTATTGGCTGTAATTGGGGCCCAGTGATGGCAGCGGTACTTATTATATGCCTGATCCTTTCCTATTCAGCGGGTATGATCCCTGGATCCTTTATTGTGTCTACAGCAATGGGTGGAAAAAAGGAAGCGATATTCACCTGGAAGGAGTTCAAGGAAAGATATAAAAGCCATAGGGTAAGGACTCTGGTAATACTTATTGACGGATTAAAGATCATTCTTCCATCCCTTCTTCTACGCTATCTTTTCTCCATCCATTCCATGGATGCCATGATGGGAGCCATGCTGGGAGGCTTTGGTGCAACACTTGGCCACACTCATCCGCTATTGGGAAGATGGAAGGGAGGGGACGCAATGGAAGCAGGAATCCTTACAGCTTTTGCTGTAAATTTCCTCTCCGGCCTGGCTGTCTTCATCACATTTCTTGTACTGAACGGATGCAGAGTAAGGAAAAGCCTGGCCTGGGCCCTTTCTCTCGTTGCTTTTCCTCTTACTCTGATCCTTTTCTCTTCTCCTTCCCTTTATCTTGCTTTGACGTCAATTCTCTATACTCTCTTTCTCATGGGTAGGCAGAAAAGCGATATCAATTCCTTTATCTCTTCCTAGAGGCCCAGGGGGAGAAGGGGTAGGCAGAAGCTGCCTTTTTCTTCATTTCTTCAGTAATTGCAGGAACTCCCATCTTGCTTTCTTCAATGCCGAAGGCGGAAGAAATGTTGGAGGAAAGAAGGGCAGAAAGCCTTTCCTCCTTAATGCCTTTTCGTCTCAGCTCCTCAATGAGGAGGAGTGTCCCCTCGAAGCCTGGAATGCCACACTTTCCCTCCATTTTATCCTGGAGAGTATGGGGAGCGTGGTCGCTTTCTATCCAGTCGATGTCACCAGTGAGGAGACCATTGAAGATGGATAATCTATCCTCTTCGCTACGTAGAGGTGGATTCATCCTCAGTATCTGGTTTTCAGAGGAATAGTTGAGAAGGGCATGGTGGGCTGTGGCCCCGGCGGTTATCATGATTTCACCTTTCTCCTTTGCCTCCTTTACAAGGCTCAAGGCTCCAGAAGTGGAGATGTGTGCTATATGGAGTGTTCCCTTGAAGCTAGAATCTGTTGCGAACCTTATCTGGTCCCTGACGCTTTCGATTTCGCTTTCCCGAGGCCTGGAGGCATAGTGGGAAGGGGCAGAGGTGAAATAGCTGGTCTTTTCCGAGTGGACAGCAACTACACCTCTGTAGTTTAGGGAGGATAGGGTGGACCATACCTTTTTCTGGTCTTCCTCCCCAATGATTCCCATGTTTCCTGTGGAGTGGGAAGCAAAGAGCTTAAGGCCTATGACAGAAGGAAAGAGTTCATTGTAAAGGTCTACCATCTCCTTAATCTGATTTACTTCTGAAGTAAGGCCCAGATATATGTGGTACTCCACTTTCTTTCCTTTTCTAAGGAGTTCTTCTGTGGCTTTTCTTCCGTCTTCGATTCGCCTGAGCACACTTTCCCTTCCTGTCAGGGCAGGGGAAGTGTTAGGCATATCGAAAAGTACATCGATGCCACACTCCCAGGCTGTCTCCAGGCCATGGAGTATGGTCTCCTTGTTGCTTTCATTCCAGTCCCGAAGGTGAACATGGGGATCTATCACAGAGCTCCCTCCTCTTTAAGGAATGATAGGCTCATGAAGGTTCCCCACTGGCAGGATAGTCTTCCGCCGCAGGAGCACTCACCGCAGAGCCCCACTCCACACATGGTATTTCTTTCCATGGAAAGGATGATGCGGCTGCTGTCAATGCCCATTTCTTCAAGCTTCCTGGACGCTATCTTCATGAAGATTTCTGGTCCGATAAGGTAGTAGGATTCCTCTCTTCCTATCTTTTCCACATAGGAGGGAAGAAGGTCCAGGACCCTTCCTGGTTTTCCGTCATCGCTGACACATCTGTACTCTCCATATTCAGAGAGCTCCTTTTCCAGGATTCCTCTTCCTCCTTCTTCGCTGGTTCCTGAGAGGAACTTCATTTCAATTCCCTTTCTGGAAAGCTCCTGGGCCAAAGGATAGGCCACGGCCTCTCCTGTTCCTCCGGAAATGACCAGGGCCTTCTTCGCCTCAATCACATCAACCAAGGCACCATAGGGGCCTCTAAGGTAGATTTCATCTCCCACATTAAGAGAATCAATGATGTAGGAAGTGAAGATTCCTCTTTTCTTGATGATGAATGTAAGAGGAGAAGGAAGGGCTACGCTGAAAGGCTTTTCCCCCACACCTGGAATCCAGAGAAATACAAATTCTCCAGCCTTGAAATCTTTCAGGTCACCGTCAAGAGTAATGAGGACAGTGTCTGGAGAGTGGAATTTCTTTTCCTCAACCCGGAAGCGTGAGTATTCCATCTGCCTTTTTTCAGATACAAGATCTGAAGCTTTTCCTTCTATTGTTTCGCCATTAAGCTTCTTTTCCCCTTCCTCCTTCAGGAGAGAGAAGAAGAGGGGCCACTGGGGCTGCCTGATATGTGAGAGGACGCTGCCGATTCCCACTGTGTCTGCTCCTGCTTCCACCAAGGCTGCTGCATCCTCTGCGCTCCATACGCCTCCCATACCCATGATAGGGACCTCATCCCCTACGCTTTGTCTTATTTCCCTGATGCATTCAATGGCTCTCTGGTGGACCCAGCGTCCGCTCATGCCACCTTTGCCCCCAAGGGCATTCTGAAGAATTGGAGTGTTGCTGACCCTGTCCATGTGTACAATTGGTCCCACGGTATTGATGGCGCTGATTCCATCTGCTCCACACTCGACTACAGCCTTTGCTATTTCTCCGATGTTATCCACATTTGGAGTAAGCTTGATGAAAAGAAGTGAGGACCTGTCTTTTGTTGCCTCATGGATTTTCCTTACATATTCTGTGGCTATAGCTTTGTCGGAGCCGATGGACGCTCCAAAGCCCTTCTTTGCATGAGGGCAGGAGAAGTTCAGCTCCACGCTATCTGCAACTGGGTCGAAAGCCTTGATGAGAGTGATGAAGTCTTCAGGGTTGTCTGCTGAAAGGGAGACGTTGAGCCATTTGGAGAAGCCTTTCTCCCTTAGAGTCACAAGGGGAGGAAGGGATTTCTCCAGTCCAGGGTTCCTGAGGCCTACAGAGTTTCCAAGGTTTCCGCTTTCTGTCTCGCATATCACTGGCTCCCTATTGCCGCTGTTAGGCTTCACCTGGAAGCTTTTGGTGGTGAATATTTCAAGGGAAGGAACATAACGGTCAAACCAATCGATCAGTTCCGGCTTTGTGGTTGCGACTCCGCTGACAGAGGAGAGGTGGATCTTCCTCTCCTTGTGTCCCATGGGGAAGGATTTCTTCATATTGCGCATTCCTTTCCGAACTCTTCGATATTCCTCAGGCATACTTCCTTCCAGTTTTCTGGTGCCTTCTCCTTCTTCTTGGCCCAGGGATGGGTTAGGGCTGAAGATGAGTTGATTCTGGCAAGGAATAATGGATATCCCACCTTCTTCATGATTGAAATCACTTCTTCTGCGCTTCCTCCCTGGCTTCCTACTCCTGGAATAAGCATAGGAATGGAGTGGATGGCATAATAGGAGGCAAGATCCTCAAATTCCTTCAAGTTTGTGGCACCGACTACAGCTCCGATTCCACTGCTGTATTCCTTGTTCCACTCTACAATCTTCTCCGCTACTGTCATGTAGAGAGGCTTTGTGTCATCCATAACTCTATTCTGCAGGTCCTTTCCTCCAGGGTTGCTGGTACGGTCAAGGATGTAGATTCCCTTTTCCTTGGATTCCTCTCCCAGGGAGAGGGCGAAGGGAGACACAGAGTCATGTCCCATGTATGGAGAGACTGTAACAGCATCAGCGTGCCAGCATCTGTATGCTTCATAGGCGTAGTTTGCGCTACTTGTGGCAATGTCTCCACGCTTTGAGTCCAGGATGAAGGGAGAGGATGGAAGAGATTTCACGATGGATGCCAGGGCAAGGGAGCCTCTGAAGTCTCCTTCCAACGGTGAGTCCAGTCTTGAAAAATACCCGATGTTTGGCTTGAAGGCGGCCACATTGATTCCTCTTTCCTTCATGGCTGAGAGAAGAGTTGTGAAGTATTCCTCCACTCCCACTCCCATCGGAAGGGCGGAGAAATTTGGATCGATTCCCATGCAGCCGCAGTTACCGCATTCCTTTGCGCTTTTTTCCAGAAGATCCCGGTAGTCCATCATCTCTCCTCCTTCTTCCAGCCGTGCTTCTCTCCCCAGGTGAAAGGAGAAGAAGACCACTCGAGAAGCATGTCCTTCTCCTCTGGTCTGATATATCCTGTGTCTTCAGCAATTTCGATTACATAATCGTAGTCAAGGATTGTCAGGGGAGTGCATATAGGGGAAAGGGAAGCGAAGGCGTCCTTTCCTTCCTTGGTGCCATAGGTGAAGATGGCAAAGCAGTATGGTACAAGGCCATCAGCTTCCTGGATTGCCTTCACAGCCTTGATGGATGACATTCCTGTGCTGATAAGGTCTTCAATAAGGAGAACCTTCTTTCCTTCATATCCCTTGGCTCTTCCAAGGCCCTCGATCTGGTTCTTCAGGCCATGGTCCTTTCCTGAACTGCGGATGTAGGTAAGAGGCTTACCGATCATGTCTGCAAGAGTTGTTGCATGGGGAATTCCTGCTGTGCTGGTTCCTGCAATGTTATCTGGATCGAAGGAGATGGATGAAAGCATTTCGCTGAAGGCGGAAGCTATCATCTTTCTTGCTGAAGGGTCACCAAGAAGAGTCCTGTTGTCATTATAGATAGGCATATAGTATCCGCTGGCCCAGCAGAAGGGCTTCTGGGGACTGAGTCTGATGGCTCCCATTTCAAGGGCTTTTCTTGCAATCTTTTCAGAATATGATGTCTTTTCCATGGTTTATCTCCTTAATGCTTGAATATTTCCTTAAATGTATGGACGCGGCCGCAGTATGCACACTTGTATCTGTTGTCTGGAGTGCGGTAGAACATTGCGCCTACGTGCTCGCTCTGGCTCTCGTTTGAGATACATGCCTCATTAGTGCACATCAGGTCGCTGAAGTTGTAGATTCTTGGAGGCATATGGGTTCTGTACTTCCGTTTCACTTCCCCGTCCTCGATGATGTTGAGGGTGCAGCCTGGGGCTGCGGCGGCAAGTCTCTTGATCTCCTTTTTTGAGAGATCGAAGTGTCCCACACGGAAGATGATTCCCTTGTACTTTCCGTCCTTGCTCTGGCTGACCCATTCTCCGCCCTTGTATCCATCAAGGCCCATGACACGGCGCATGAGGATCATATGGCGGCGGATATCTTCAGGCAACTCTCCCTTGAGAATATGGTCAATGACGATTCCATTTCTGATGGGGTTAACTCCTTCAGACACTTCCCTGGTCTTCTTGTTCTCTGGAGTAACCTCCACAATCCATTCCTCTTCATTTTTCCTCTCTGGTCTTTCCTCTTCAACGAAGTCGTCCCCGATTTTTCCTGCCACCAGGCCAAGAAGGACGATTCTGGTGTACATGCCGTTGATTGACTGCTTCTCCCAGCCGTTGAGAGGTGTCTCATCCAGGAATGTGGGGATTGTAGGATGGACCTTGTGCCGTGGAAGCGGATGATAGAACTTTGTGTTTTCAGGAAGGAGAGACATGAACTCTTCGCGGAAGGTGATGCTCTTTCTCAGCTCATCCTGCTTCTGGAGAATCTTCTCACCCATTCTCTCTAGCTGAGGACGGGTGAAGTACCACTTGTTTGCCACGTCTCCGTTCTTTAGATACTCGCTGATGGAAGGATATTCGGTGACATCGAAGCCGTTCTCCTTCATCTTTGTAATATAGGCTTCCGGCATTGCCAGCTCCTCTGGAGCGATAAGGTCAACCTTTACCTTTGACCAGAGAGTAAGGCCATCTGCCTTGCTGTGGACAGTGCGGCCATGGAACAGGTCGCCCACCAGGGCTATATGGAGGTAATCTGTGTTCCAGTCGTTATCTTCAAGGAAGGAGTATTCGTCAAGAAGCTCCTGGGTAGGGTGCTCATGCTTTCCGTCTCCTGCATTGATAAACACTGGAGTGAAGCCCAGGCCATTTCTTTCTGCGTACCTTGCACATTCCTCCTGCAGGTGTCTGGTAACCCCTTCAACCTTACTTCTGATGATGAAGATGCGGTTGTTGTATCCACAGAGGGTGTTGAAGGTGTCGCTATAGCTTTCTCCCTTGTTGAAGGATGAGTTGTCTGTGCTCATCTCTGTAAGCTTTGCATGGTGAAACTCTGCAGCATTTCTGAAGCTTTCCTTGGTTCTTGTGCTGTCTTCAAGAAAGACCTCGTAGATGCCGAAGTCAGGATCGTTGATGCGGAAGCTGTCCCGCTTCTCGTCGTCTCCATCCTTGATGGCCTTCTTCAGCTCCCTGACCTTACGAAAGAGGTAGAGTCTTTCTTCCTTTGAGAAATCATCGATTACGCATAGACTTCTTCCCTTGAACCGATTCATCGCAAATTTCCTCCTAAAACACAAAAAAAATACCGGTGACCCGGTATTCTTTCAGTATCTATCTATATGCTCTCTTAAGTTTTCTTGTCATATCGGGGATAAATTATCACATTCATGGGGATAGGGCAAGAAGAGAGGGGAGAGCAGAAATTAAAATTTATCTGAAGACCTTTTATCGATAGTAATTTATTGACTATGCCTTATGAAAAATGGTTGAATAATGGATAGGTTTAATACTCACATTACTCGGTATCAAAAATTGGGAGATTCAATAATGAAGAAGTTTATTGTCATTGCAATGGCTCTGTTCATCTGTTTCTCTGTTTCTGCCCAGGGTCTTGCTGAAGAGATCAGAACAGGCGTAAAGGCAGAACCAGCTCCAGCTCCAGTAGTTGAAGTTGTTCCAGAGAAGGTGGAGCCAGCTGTAACAGAGGCTCCAGCAGCAGAAGAGGAACCAGCAGTTGTCGTTGAGACACCAGCAGTTGTCGTAGAGGCACCAAAGGCTCCTACATACAAGCTGGGTCTTGGCGTCGTATACTCCGACTCCTCCACAACAACACAGGCAGCATACAGCGCAACAGTTGCAGCAGTCGTGGTTGACGAAGAGGGAAAGATCGTGGACTGCAGGATCGACGTTGCCCAGAACAAGATGAACGGCGACGCAGTCGACCCGGACGCAACATTCCTCAGCAAGTACGAGAAGGGCTACGACTACAACATGGTGAAGTTCAGCGAGGCCACAAACGAGTGGTTCCAGCAGGCTGACGCATTCGCTTCCTACGTCATCGGAAAGACAGGCGAGGAGGTTGCAGCGCTTCCGACAAGGGTCAGGGGAGAGGACGAGCCACATCCAGGCTACGTGGTCACAGCAGACGAGACACTCTTCGCATCCTGCTCCATCACAGTCACAGAGTTCATGGAGGCAGTCAAGAAGGCTGCGGAGGATCCATATGCACAGTCCTTCCAGGCAGACGGCTTCACTCTGGGCGTTGCATGCAACAGCACAGCAGAGGACTCCACAGCACCTGCTGACGGAAAGAACGGTGCAATCAAGATGTACGTTGAGTTCGCAGCCGCAGCAGTCGACGGCGAGGGAAAGATCCTTGCATGCGTGACAGACGCAATCCAGCCAAGCCATGAGGTCGACGACTTCGGCGAGATCGTGGGCGTGACATACAAGGGAACAAAGAAGGAGCTTGGCTACGACTACAACATGGTCAAGTACAGCGAGGCAACAAACGAGTGGTTCCAGCAGGCAGGCGCCTTCGAGGACTACTGCGAGGGAAAGACAGCTGACGAGGTCCTCGCCCTTCCTACAAGGGTCAGAGGCGAGAACGAGCCACATCCAGGCTATGTGGTCACAGCTGACGAGACACTCTTCGCTTCCTGCTCCATCAGCATCCCTGGCTTCCAGAGCGTGATTGCAAAGGCAGCCAAGAACGCTGCTCCAGAGGTTGAGGAGGCAGCAGCTCCTACATACAAGCTGGGTCTTGGCGTCGTATACTCCGACTCCTCCACAACAA
>JAEDOD010000026.1 GCA_016302165.1 Sphaerochaetaceae bacterium | reverse complement strand
AACCTCATGGCCATCCATTACGAAATATGGAGAAATGGAAAGGAAGGGCCTAATGGAGGAAAAGGCCAAAAGAGAGGAGAGGAATACCAGAAGAAATACGATTATCCTTTTTGTCATATCAAGATTCTACTATTCACTCTCCCAAAAAAGAAGCCCTGGATCATCTCCAGGACCATGCTTTACTTATTATCGTTCTTCTTTCGGTTGTAGAGGAACCTCTTTATCTTCTGGGTAGGAGTACGTTCGAACTCCTTTTCCTGAAGCTCAGTGTCTGAAATGCGGGAGAAGGATGAAAGCTGTTCGTTTACAGCCTTCTTAAGCTTCAACAGGTACTTCTCAGCTTCTTCCTTTACTTCCCCTGCTCCAATCTTCAGCTTCTCCTGCATTGCCTCAAGGTCAATCTTTATCAGGGCCACCAGTCCACCATCGCCAGGAACAACCAGAGACTCCTGTACAAATTCCATGTTGTTTATGAGGCTTTCAATGGGTTCAGGATAAATGTTCTCTCCAGCAGGACCAAGAATCATGGTCTTTACCCTACCTCTTATGGCAAGGAATCCCTGTTTGTCGATGAAGCCCAGGTCTCCAGTACGGAAGTAGCCGTCACTGGTGAACACTTCCTTGTTGAGAGCATCATTGTTGTAATAGCCAGGCATTACATTTGGGCCCTTTACAGCTATCTCTCCCACACCTTCACTGTTCTTGTCCAGGAGGATGACGCTGTCATGCTTTACAGGCTTTCCGATATATCCTCTCTTATGCATCCTATGCTTAGGGCCACAGCCAGCAACGAGGGGGCTGGTTTCCGTCAGGCCATAGCCAAGGGCATATGGAAAGTGACACCTATAGAGGAAATCCCAGACTTCCTGATCCATGGGAGCGCCTCCGATGCCGAAGAACTTGATGCAGCCTCCCATGGTGGAGATAAGCTTGTTTTTCACTGTCTTCAGGACTATCCACCTGGTAAGAGGATTGCTATAGAGCTTTTTGATCTTCTGGTTGTCACGAAGGGTCGGGAGCACAGCAGACTTATAGATCTTCTCTATAAGGAGAGGAACCGTAAGGATGACATGGGGCCTAAGGTCCCTGAATGCCTTCATGAGTATTGTGGTTGCTGGTGGCTTACCAAGGAAAGTGATCTCCAGGCCCTGCATAAGGCAGAGAAGATGGGTAACAGTAAACTCATAGCAATGGCTCATCGGCAGGATAGACAGCACTCTCATGCCCTTTTTAACCTTGATGTAGGTATCAGAGCTTTCATCTGCACAAATCAGAAGATTCTTATGTGTCAGCATCACACCTTTGCTGCTGCCTGTGGTTCCACTGGTGAAGATGATGGAAGCTACATCATCCTCTTCTGGAATGGAAGAATCCAGAAGTTTATGGTTAAGGTTATGGTCCTTGAGAGGAATGCCAGGAGCATCCTCGAAGGAATATCCTTCAGGAAGGGAAGGAACATGGACCAGGTCATCCATTCTTATGACCATGATCTTGTGTTCATTGATATAGCTCTCAGCCTTCTTGAACTGCTTTGAGTTTATACATATTGCTGTGGCCCCGCTTTCGGTGAGGATCTGCTGCAGCTCCCTTGATGAGAAATCTGGAAGAATTGGGACAGCTACAGCTCCAAAGTATGTGACAGCGAGATACATCATCATCCACTGAGGACAGGACTCTCCCATGATTGCAATTCTGTCACCTTTCCTGAAGCCCTTCTCCATCAGATAGGAGCCTATGCCCTCTGCACTCCACTTCAGTCTATTGTAGGAGATGAACTTGTCTTCACCGTCCCCGAAGACGGAGTAGGCCTTTCTGTTTCCAAACCTGGAGGTAATGGACTCCAGGAAATTCCTGAATGTATATTCTGTGACCCATTTCATTCTGTAGCCATCAGCTCTCTTTGTGTGAAGACAAAGGGAATGGGTTATCTTCTTTTTCTTTTCCTTCCTTTTTTTGGTCATGGACTCATCCTTTTTTTCTTACACAAATAAAGCTAATGTAAATCTATCCTTATGGCAAATAGAAAAAATTGTTCATAATGAAGAATCTGCATACTATAACCATGGCATGGTAATGATAGTTAGGTCATACCATAAATGGCAAAAAACCCTTCTCTGGGCCACAGAAAAGGGTTTTTCTCATTTCGTCACTGAAGAATGAACTTCAGGTCCTTCTGCCATAGGTTTCCGTCCTTATCGGTTGCTGTGACAGTAATGACCTTCTCCTCTCCCTTCTCCCCGTCAACATAGATAAGGAATGTGGGGCTGATAGTGCTGGAGGACCCTACAAGTGTCACCTTCAAGGAAGAGGATGAAAGTACAGTCACTCCTTCTCCTTCAATTTTCACTGAAATGCTATTGAGTGGAACATTGCCGATGTTTACAAGTGGGAAGGATAGCAGCACCTGTGTTCCAGAAGGAATCTTTCCTTCTTCATAGTAGCGGATTGAACCATCTCCTATTTCAAGGCCCTTCCAGTATGCTGTGTATTTTGCACTCTTTCCATTCTCTACAGTTACACTGTCTCCTTCTGCCTTACGGCCATACTCGTCATACCAGCCCAGGAACACCAGGCCTTCTCCTGCTTCATTCTCCGGAAGAGTGGCAACATTACCTTCAGTGTAGCTTTCCAGGCCTGTAACTGGATCTGAGAAGCTGATTCCAGAAGTGAAGATTGGGTATAGGATAGTGTCTGTATAAGGCATACTCATCTTCTCTCCGCTTTTGTAGGAGACTGTGGTGCCATCAAGGCTCCAGCCCTGGAAAAGGCCCTCTCCTTCAAGAGATGGAACTTCAACTTCACTTCCCGGAGCAACGGAAACTGTCTTTCTATATGTTCTCGTCATCCTTTCCCCCTTCACTTCATACTGGAAGGTAAGAACAGGATGGTAATATCTGGAGGAGGCATAAAGGAAGGAAGATAGGGCAGCCTTCTCATCTTCATCCTGGCTATTGAGGATCCTCTCCAGAATGATGTCATTCTCCTCTTCTGTAATCTCTGGAACCTTAAGGCTTCCATATACTCCTCTAAGCTCCAGATAGTCTGAAACATCATTGTTCCTTATGGCTTCATCCATGGCAGAACGGAGAGTAGAGCGCTGGGTATTGTAGCTTTCGAGAGAACGGCTCCAGGCAGCCTCCATTTCAGAGCCGGTGGCTGTAGCAAGATCAATGGATGAAAAATCTTTTCCCTTCTCTACAGCTCCGCTGGCAAAGAGTGGGGAAGAGACCAATAATGCAACTAAAGAAATAAAGATTAATGTCTTGAACTGTTTCATAGCTTTCACCTCTAGAAGGAATATAAACCAAAGGAACAGGATGAAAACCCTTCGTCACATTCTCTCTACAATTCTTCACACAAGCACAATTATGGCTTTAGATAAAATGAAGAAATACCTCACAATATGCAAATAGAAGGACAGAGCTACCCATTATTAAGGAGAGATAGGGAAAAAGAACGTTCTTCACTTTCTTCCCTACAACGAATATCATCTTCCTATGGAACAGAATTCTTCAGAGAAAAGGGGTAATGTCTTCGCCCTTCTAGGCATCCTTTATGCCTTATTGCAATATATATGGACCTATTTCATAAGTCTGAAGCTCAAGAATAGCGGAACCCTGGCTTCTGTTACTTCTCCATACGGCTATCTTCCCATGCTATTCTTCAACTTCATCATAGCCCTTCCCATGATAATAGTCTTTATTGGAAGCATCGCAAGATATAGGCGTGACTTCGACGATAAGCTTTGGTACATCAAGACCGACAGGTATCTGTTGACCATGATCCTTACCACCATCTACGCCTTGATGTATCCAATGGCCACTAGGGTGGCAGAAACTCCAAGATCTGGAGCCATGGCCTGGATATACTACCTAGTATTCATCGCCTTCCTGGAGGAGTTTCTATATAGAGGCCTGGTTCCAACCCTTGTGGACAGGTCCAATCTTCCACGGCTTCTGAAACTTATTATTCCTGCCCTGGTCTACGGCATCTACCAGAGCGCCCTACCCTTTGCCAAATATGGTATCAACAGGAGCACATTATTGTTGGCCATGCCAGATATAGTCTGGTCCACCATCTTCCATTTCGCCCTTCTTTCCATGAAGAAGTGGTCTGGAGCCATGTGGCTTCCAATAATTGTCCACGCAATAGTGGACCTGTCCTTCTATTTCATCTTCTGATATGGATAAGCTTACAAAAGAAGAGAGAAGCAGGACAATGAAGGCCATCAAAGGCAAGGATACCAAGCCTGAGAAAGTGGTCAGATCCTACCTCTTCTCCAGAGGACTGAGATACAGAAAGAATGTCTCCTCACTTCCCGGGACTCCAGATATAGTCCTGAAGAAATGGAAATGCGTAATATTCGTCAACGGCTGCTTCTGGCATGGCCATCTGTCCTGCCCTCTCTTTACTCTTCCCAAGTCCAACGTTTCCTTCTGGCAGAACAAGATTGAAAGAAACATCAATCGGGACAGGGAAAACACCATCCTCTTGGAACAATCAGGATGGCGGGTGATAACAGTATGGGAATGCGAAATAAGGAATGGAAAAGATTCCAGGACCAGGCTTGATGACCTATACCTGGAGATTACTACTGGTTCTACACCATAAGCATCCTGTCGTTATCAAGGTCCTTTCCTGAGTTCTCCCTGAACTTCTCCAAAAGGTCCTGCACACTCAGCGTTTCCCTTTCCTTCCCCTTCACATCATAGATGATCCTTCCCTTGTCCATCATAAGGGTCCTGGTTCCCTGCACCAGGGCAGACTGCATGTTATGGGTGATCATAAGGCAGGTAAGCCTATTTTCCTTGACGATTCTGTCTGTCAGGGAAAGGACCCTTTCTGCTGTTGCAGGATCCAAGGCTGCTGTATGCTCGTCAAGAAGCAGAAGCTTCGGGGGATTGAATGTTGCCATCAGGAGAGTCAGAGCCTGTCTCTGTCCACCGGAAAGAAGACCTACAGGCTGCTTCATTCTATCCTCCAGCCCCATGGAAAGGGCGGAGAGGCGTTCCCTGAAATCCTCCTTGTCCTTTTTGGAGATGGATGAAAGCCATCCTCCACGGCCGGAGGCAAGAGCCAGGTTCTCTTCGATGCTCATGGCAGGAGCTGTTCCTCTCAGAGGATCCTGAAACAGACGGCCTATGGTCTTTGCCCTCTTATGGTCAGGAAGGAATGTAATATCCTCGCCGTCCAATACTATGGAACCTTCATCTGTAAGGAAGGAGCCTGATATAGCATTGAAGAGAGTACTCTTACCTGCTCCGTTTGCTCCGATAATGGAAATGAACTCCCCTTCCTCCACACTTAGATTTATGTTTACCAAAGCCTTCTTCTCAAAAAGGGAGCCTGGATTGAATGTCTTGGAAATACCTTTCAGCTCAAGCATTGGCGCCCTCCTTCTTCTTTCCATGTATTCTGACCCAGTCATCCTTACGTTTCTTGAAGTATGGGCCTGAAATTGCAATGATGACGATTACGGAAGAGATAAGCTTCAGCATGTATGCCGGAAGATTGAAGCGTAGGGCCACTGTATATACAAGGCGGAAGATGAATGCTCCCACTACAGCTCCCACAGCCCTTTTCAGGATTGAACCCTTCCCCATGAATGCTCTTCCAATAAGCAGGGAAGCAAGGGCTATGGTGACCATGCCGCTTCCAATGGTCACATTTACAGATTTCTGGCTCTGGGCAAGAAGGCACCCTGACAGAGCTGTAAATGAGGAGGATATGCAGAGACCGACTATGGTGGTGAAGGCTGGATTGATGGATGAAGACTTCACCATGTCAGGGTTGTCACCAGTGGCTCTGATGGAAAGGCCAAGCCTGGTCCTGAGGAAGAAGCTGAGGAAAGCCACCACCAGGGCAACGAAGAATATTGCAACGACAAGGCGATAGGCTGATGAAAGAGGAGTAGATGAGAGAAGGCTCTTAAGCTTTGTAAAGACAGTGTCTGTCTTGTTCATGTTCAAGAGGGATGCTCCGCCCATAAGCGCAATGTTCACAGAGTAGAGACCTGTATTGACGATGATGCCTGAAAGAAGGCTGTCGATTCCCATCTTTGTCTGCAGTAGGGATGTGACGAGGCCTGAAAGCACTCCTGCACCCATTGCTGCAGGAATGGATAGAAAGGGGTGACCAGATATGGCGACGACAGCGCCGACGACTGCTCCCAGAGTGAAACAGCCGTCGGTGGAGAGATCGCATACGTTGAGCATGGAATAGCTCAGAAACAAAGCCAGAACAGTAAGTGAGCTTATAAGGCCCAATTCCAGAGCTGTAGATCCTAGTCCTAATATGGTACTCAGCATTTTATCTCCTATAGGTCGCTGAAGCTTTCTGCTGTTGTGATGGAAGCAACCTTGGTGCAGAATGGAGCGAAGATTGAAGCGAGAGTATCGAAATCATATCCAAGCTCTTGAGCTGTCTCGATGTTGACGGTGGCTGTTCCATTGTCGAAGGTGCGGACAGGAGTTGAAGCAGGGTCCTTTCCATCGATGAGAATCTCAGCGACCATTTTGCCTGTCTCTCTTCCAAGGTTGGCGTAATCAACACCATAGCCAAGGAAAGCACCGTTGAGAGCGAAGGAGTCTGCACCAGTGAACTGAGGGATTCCGGCCTTGTTGAAGATTTCATAGATGGAAAGCTCAGCTGTCATGATTGTGTTGTCACTTGGAGTGAATACAGCGTCAACCTTGTCTGCAACGAGAGCTTCAGAAGCAAGGATCACTTCATCCACAGTGGTTCCCATTCTTTCCACATAGCTGATGTCCTTCTTTTCAAGATATTCCTTTGCTGTCCTGATTGCTGTTGTGGAGGCATCCTGGCCAGCATCATACAACAGGCCAATCTTGTCAGCGTCGCTGTTGAGAGCGAAGATAAGGTTCATCACAGCATTTGTATCAAGGAAGTCGCTGGTTCCTGTAAGGTTTGAACCAGGAGCGTCAAGAGTATTCACCACTCCTGCTGCCACAGGGTCAGAAACTGCTGCGAAGACCACAGGAATCTGATTGTCTTCAGTAGCTGCCTGCATAGCCATTGCCACTGGAGTAGCAATTCCAACCATCAGGTCCACATCATCAGCGATGAAGTTTGCAATTATCTGAGAAAGTACGTTGGCGTCTGCATTACAGTTATCATACTTGATTACGAACTTTACACCCTTCTCCTTCTCGATTTCGGCAAGCTGGTCCTGGATATTCTCACAGATCTGGTTCAAGGAAGCGTCATCGACGAAGTTACAGATTCCAATCTTATATGTGCCTTCTTCACTTTCCTTGGCACCGGAAGCGAAGACAGAAGTAAAGACGAGAGAAGCGAGAAGTACTATTGCAATTATCTTTTTCATTTTAGTTTTTCCTTTTTAGTGAGATTTTGTGTTTTGTCTGATAAAGATTCATGTTCCGGGCGCGCTGCGCCAGTACCTTGATATAGTCTTCATTTTTCTGCTCTCCCTATTGAGATGGCTATATTGTTACTATTTAAAGTAACAGATGTCAATAGGTTTTCAGAAGAAAATTACTATTTATAGAAACAATCTCACTTCTTTCCGTATAGCCTCTCTACGCTTCTCTCCACTTCAAAGTAGACCTTTTCCTTGTCGATGGTAGTATAGATACCGTTTTCATAAAGAATTCTTCCATCCACCATAGTCATCTTCACATCGCTGCCCTGGGCTGAATATACCAGAAGGGCTTCACAGTTGAAGTTTGGAACCATATGGGGGGAAGTGGCATCAAAGGCCACGATATCAGCCTTCTTTCCCACTTCCAGCCTGCCTGTGTCTTCCCTGCCCTGGGCTATGGCTCCATTTGAAGTAGCCATCGAGAGGACAAGGGAAGGCTTCATTACTTCAGCGTTTCCAAGGCGGCCATTATGGATGATGGAGGCCAGGTGAATCTCCTCCATGAAGTTCAGGTTATTGTTGCTTGCGGCTCCATCGGTGCCGAGAGCCACGTTTATGCCTCTGTCAATCATCTCAGGAATAGGGGCGAAGCCGCTTCCAAGCTTAAGGTTTGATGTAGGGTTATGGACCACTGTCACACCCTTCTCCTTAAGAATATCCATGTCCGATGGAGTCACCCATACACAGTGGGCTGCAAGAGTTGGGTTTTCGAAGCACCCAAGGTCGTTGAACCACTCTGTGGGTGTCTTTCCATACTTCCTGATGCACTCTTCATGCTCAGCCTTGGTCTCTGATAGATGGATCTGCATTCTCAGACCCTTTTCAAGGCAGTCTTCACTGTATCTTCTCACAACCAGTGGAGTGCAGGTATATTCAGCATGGATTGCATAATCCACCTTCAGTCTTCCGTCATAGCTATTGTGCCAGGTCCTGTAGAGATCTTCCGTCTCCTTCACTCTGTAGTATGAATCGTATCCCTTGTCATCAAGGCCCTGGAAATCCTGCATGACCCTGGAGAAGTTGGCCTTGATTCCGCTTTCTCCAATGGTTTCAGCTACGCTCCATGGCATAAGGTACATATCTGTAAAGCTGGTGGTTCCGGAAGAGAGCATCTCCATTATGGCCAGATTCATTCCGCACCTAAGGTCATCCTCGTTCATTCTGTCTTCAATTGGCCACATTACATGGAGCCAGTCAGAGAGAGGAAGGTCGCTTCCCACTCCACGGAGAAGATTCATGGCCGAGTGTCCATGACAGTTCACAAAGCCTGGAGTCAGGATCAGGCCTTCGCTATTCCTGACTTCTCCATACTCCTTTTCAGGAGCATCCTGACCTATATAATCTATGTATTCCCCTTCAACTCCAAGGTATCCCTTTGGAATATAGCTGAAGCCCTTCCCACTGGAGACCAAAAGCCCTGCGTCCTTAAAAAGTATTGATGCCATAATTCCTCTCTTTTCTGATTCTATCAGTCTCTCTCTTGGGCTACAATCACTGTAGGAGTCACCATGGAAAGAGAAGACAGGAATCTGGCCTTTATGCTGAGATATGAGAACATTGCCTGGTATGAGGATGGAAAAGTAAGGATCCTTGACAGAAGGATCTATCCTAAAGAAGTATCCTTCGTCACCTGCACCCGTCACGAAGAGGTCAGGGATGCTGTAAGGGATATGGTCACACAGTCCGCCGGTCCATATACAGCAGTAGGCATGGCCATGGCCCTGGCTGCCAAGGAAGCTATGGATAGGGGTGGAAATATGGAGGAATACCTGAAAAAAGCCTCCCTTCTCATTTCCTCTGCCAGGCCTACCACACGTAAGAGAATGGCAGCCATTACAGATAGCTGTATCCCTGTGGCCCTGGAAGCCCTAAAGAATGGAGAGAGGGCGGATTATGCCATCAGGCGCCACATAGTGGAGCTTAACGACAGACGGTATGGAAAGATCCGAAGAATTTCAGAGTACCTGGCTGATAGAATTCCTGATGGCGGCACTGTCATGACACAGTGCTTCGGAGAGACCATAGTGGGCATGATGGCAGATACTCTCAGAAAGGAAGGAAAACGGGTCAAGTTCTTCTGCCCTGAGACCCGTCCCTATTTCCAGGGCTCAAGGCTTACGGCAACTGTACTTTCTGAAATGGGTTTCGACACTACTGTCATAACAGATAACATGCCAGCCTTTGTAATGGAAAAGGAAGGAGTTGACCTCTTTACAGCTGCTTCCGATGCCATAACCATGGATGGATATGTAATAAACAAGGTGGGAACACTTCAGATATCAATTGTTGCGTCCCGCTATGGAGTCCCTGTCTACATTACAGGAGACCCTGACAGATTCCATAAGGACCATAGGGATGTGGAGATAGAGTTCCGGAATCCCCAGCTTTGCCTCTCGGCCATGGGCGTCAAGACAGCCGGAGAGGGAGTAAAAGGATATTATCCTGCCTTCGACATCACTCCACCCGATCTCATTACAGGCATCGTCACAGATAAAGGAATATACTCCCCCTTCAACCTTGACTCATACTTTCTTGACGGTGGAGAGGGAGAGTACTGACCGAAAGTGAAAAAACAGTTATCATAAAGCTACGGGTCCATAGCTCAATGGATAGAGCGTATCCCTCCGGAGGATGAGATCTGGGTTCGATTCCCAGCGGACCTGACTATTTTTCGTATACCTCCCACCCTTCCGGCACGCTTATTGCAGCTCCCTTTCTTGATACCGTTATGGCTGAAGCCTTGGTAGCGTATTCCAGAGCCTCAGGAACAGAGAAGCCCTTTTCCCTGGAAGCGATGTAATATCCGATGAAGGTATCTCCTGCTGCAGTAGTGTCTACAGCTTCAACAGCCTTTGCAGGAACATAATATCGCTCTCCCTTTCCACAGTACATGGCTCCTTCCTTTCCCATGGTCATTATTATCTCGCTTTCTCCGAATCTTCTCTCCAGCTCTTCCATTACCGCCTTATGGTCTAAGCTTTCCACACCAGAAAGCCCGGCGCCCTCTATTTCATTGACCACCAGAAGATCTACAGAGGAGAGAGGAAGGGAAAGCACAGAAGAATCAAAGGGAGCAGGATTGAACACAATGTACATTCCCCTGGCCCTAGCCTTTCCGATTATGGATGAAAGCATATTGATTTCGTTCTGCAGCACCAGAACATCACCCTCATCAAAGTGTGATAGGACATAGTCAATGTATTCTTCATCAATCATTCCGTTGGTGCCGGAAAAGAGCACAATGGAGTTCTCCCCTTCCTTGGACACCTGGATCATTGCGTTTCCTGTAGCCCCATTCTGGTCCACAGATATAAGGGAAGTGTCAACAGAAAAGGAGGAGAGCACAGAGCATAGCATTTCCCCATCCTTTCCAATTTTGCCTGCCATGAACACAGGAAGCCCTGTCCTGGCTATGGCTGAAGCCTGGTTAAGGCCCTTTCCTCCTGGATTCTTCATTACAGAATTGGAAGAGATCGTTTCTCCCGGCCTTACTATGTGGTCCACGCTGTAGACGGTATCAATATTCAAGGATCCAAAAACAACTATCCTATGCATCTCTTTCTCCTATGATTGACCAGAAATGTCTGATATTCATATCCATTGGTATTTCCTTTCCATGGCTTCCAAGAATACCATAGGCCCTATGGCATCCATGGTCAGGTGCAAAGGCCAAGGCTGTCCTATGTCCCTTCCATCTTTCCTCTATGGCCTTCTTCAGCTCCATATATGTCTCGACATTCTCCCCTAGAGCCCTCAAGGATCTCTTCCCTTCAGGAGAGAAACGGTGCATTGCCCAGTCATAATCCCCATTGTACAAGACCAGAAGGTCATATCTGTCTTCATCAATAAGCTCCAGAGCCTTTCTGTTGCACTCTTCCTTGGTCCTGTAGATGAAGTAGTCCAGGTCCCTTTCCAGGAATATTTTTGAAATTGAATCTCCTTCTGTAGAGACTATGGCCACCTTCCGTCCATTCTCTCTCAGAATATCGAAGGCTGTCTTGACCTTCAGAACCGGCTTCTCATATTTCTCTATGCCATGGATGGAGGGAAGAAGCCCTGTATACATGGAGGCAAAGCAAACTGGAGTTACGGGAGGAACCATAGACTTCATCTCCAGATTCAGGTCTATCTCTTCCAGCAATGGAGAAAACATATCCCTATGGGCTTCATAGATCCACTCAGCCACAGCATCAGGATTATACATCACTACCCTGTCGCACCTGCCAAGGGCCAGAAGCTCCTCGATGGCCTCCGCCATTCCTTCCCCCTTTTCCACTCCAAGGAGAGAGAGGATGGAAGAGGCCACCCTGGCGATGGTAATTTCATTTAGACCCTTCATATTACACCACCTTCAACAGGGACCCCACTGTAGACAATAGGGATCCAAGAACAACGATGATCTGGAATGGAAGAGTGCCGAAGAGGCCACAGATAGGGCTCTTCCCTTCCCTTTTTCGGGAGAAGTGATAGGCCACAATCACTCCAAGCCCAGTAATCACCTGAACCACTCCTGCTATTCTCGTAAACCCTACAAAGCCTTGAAGTCCCAATACAGAAATGATGAGGCAGGGAATGGAGGCTGCAGCCCAGCTAATCCGTCTGGACCAGCCTGTCTTCTCGCCGATGATATCCCTCAGGTTAAGAGTGTTGGCCCAGAAGGAAGTCGAAAGGGCAAGGAGGGAGAATATATATCCTATGGCTCCTACCCATCCTCCAAGAGTCCTGGAAAGGTCCACCAGCGCTCCATCCTGGGATATGGAAGTGCCGCAGGAAATGAGAGTCATGAAGGCAATGATCACCACAAGGAATATGTTCACTCCTGTTCCAAGGGCTATGGAGCCTCTGATTTTCTTTTCGTCCCCTTCCAGGCCCTTTACCACCTGAGGAACGCTCATTACAGCAGATAGGGCGAAGGCTACCATGGAATAGAGGGCCATTACATTGGAGGGAGCGATAAAGGAAAAGCTATAGCTCTCCTTCTCTCCCTTCATTACAGCCACAAACAGTACTGTGATGACAGCTACCATGGAGAACACTGAAATCTTCTCGAATATTCCTACAGCCTTCAGTCCGAAGAACACCACAAGGGAGGCCAATACATAATAGATGATCTGGGATGCCCATAGAGGAAGGCCAAGGGCAGAGTGTATTGCAGCTCCCCCTCCGCTGATGAAGCCAGCAACATTGACCAATACAGAGAAGCCCATGATCAGGAAGGCTCCCCAGGAAAGGTATTTTCCTATTTTTCCCTTGAAAAGCTCATTTTCAAAGATGGTTATGAACTGGCCTCCTCCATTGTTGAGACTTAGCTCGGCAATCATGAAGTGGAGGATGAGATTCACCAGATAGGCCACTACTATTATAAGGATAAAGGAGGAGATTGAATTCCTGGAGGCCAGATATGGTACAGCCAATACTCCCGATCCTACTCCGTGTCCTACTATTATGCTGGCGGCCTCCCAGAAAGTAAGCTTGGATTCTGTTTCAATCTTCTTCATTTTTCCTCCCTTCCGGGGTTCACCATAGGGGAAAAAGAGGTTACTTTTTCCCTATGAGACGTAAATCTACCATTTTCTTTATCATTATAGCCCTCTCCTTGGCATTTGTCTTATTAATCCTTCCGGAAGACCTTTTCCTTGGAGAGAAAATCCCCTATTCCCAATTTGTGAGCATGGTGGAAGAAGGGAAAGTTGAGTCTGTCACCATTTACGAAGAGCGGGTGAAGGTGAGAAGTGAAGGAAAGACATATTCCACCTCCAATCCTGACTATCCTACCTTCAAGGAGGAAATGCTCCTTTCTGGAATCAATGTGGAAATGGGGACATCATCTCTCAGCAGTGCTCTTGATACAGTCTTCAACATCCTCTTTCTTGCTATAGTAGCCTTCGCCATCTACAAGGCCTTGGACTGGTATTTCCACACTTTCCGATGTGTCAGACACACTGGAGTGCATTTCAGCGATATAGCTGGAATGGAGGAAGTCAAAAGAGATATGGCCTTGATCGTGGATTCCATGAAGCATAAGGACAGGACGGCCATAAGGAATGTGAAGGGAATAATCCTTGAAGGCCCTCCCGGAAATGGAAAGACTCTCTTTGCAAAAGCCCTGGCAGAGGAAGCTGGGCTTAACTTCATCGCCACCCGTGGTGCAGACTTCCAGGGTGCCCTTATGGGCATGGGAGCAATGAAGGTGAAGATGCTCTTCAAGAAGGCAAGAAGAAAGAAGCCTTCCATTGTATTCATAGATGAATTCGACTCTATCGGAGAGAAGAGAAACTATGCAGGTAGCGGTATCGACAAGGAGAACAACAGAATAATCACCACTCTCCTTAATGAAATGGACGGCTTCTCAGATAAAGGTGAAGTTCTGGTGGTGGCTGCAACCAATTCCTTCCAGTCCTTGGACGCAGCTCTCATAAGGCCAGGAAGATTTGACCTTAAATACACTGTCTCCAACCCGGACCATAACACCAGGATGGAGCTTATCGCCATATATACCAAAGGCCGCAAGCTTTCAGATACCTTGAATCCTCAGCTCCTTTCATCCCTTTTCGAGGGCCTCTCTGCAGCTGCCATCGAGACTGTACTAAATGAAAGTGAAGCAATTAGAGTCCAGGAAGGAAAGGATTCCATTGATGGAGAGTGCATAGCAAAGGCTGCCCTGAAATGCAGGGAGAAGCTGAATGTGAGACGAAAATAGATTGTAGGACATAAATAAATCGACCCTTTCCTTTTCGGGAGAGGGTCTTATTCTTAGCTGAGAAGCATCTTGTCGTTAGCTTCGGTGCTGCCGCTGGCCTTTGAGAATAGAGCCATCAGGTCTGGGACCGTAAGCTTCTTTTTCTCCTCACCGCTGATGTCTACCACAATGTGACCTGCATCCATCATAATAAGGCGGTTACCGTGAGCAATTGCATCTCGCATGTTGTGGGTGACCATAAGGGTTGTAAGGTTATTCTCCTTTATTACCCTGTCAGACATCTCGAGAACCTTTTCAGCTGTCTTTGGGTCCAGAGCTGCCGTGTGCTCATCAAGAAGAAGGACCTTTGGCTTTTTGAGAGTGGCCATCAGAAGGGTAAGAGCCTGTCTCTGGCCACCGGAGAGAAGGCCTACCTTTGTGGTAAGTCTATCCTCAAGACCAAGCTTAAGGGACTTCAGCTCCTCATGGTAGAACTCCCTTTCCTTCTGGGTGATTCCCCACTTGAGGCCTCTTCTCTGTCCCCTGCGCATGGCAAGGGCCATATTCTCCTCGATCATCATGTTGGGATTGGTTCCCATCATGGGATCCTGGAATACTCTTCCAAGGATGGAAGCCCTCTTGTAGTCAGGAAGGAAGGTGATATCCACGCCATCGGCGATGATTGAGCCTTCATCCACGCGGAATACTCCGCTGATAGCGTTGAGCATTGTAGACTTTCCAGCTCCGTTTCCTCCTATGACAGTCACGAAGTCGCCATCATTGAGAGTAAGGGACAAGTTGTCGAGAGCTGTCTTGGCATTGACGGTTCCCTTGTTGAATGTTTTGGAAATGTTCTTAAGTTCAAGCATTCTTCACCACCTTTCTGCTTCTTCTTTCTCCAACCTTTCCCTTCCAGTATGGAAGTGCAAGGAAGAGGCCGACGATTACGGCAGTAATGAGCTTGAGGTCATTGGTGTTGAGACCAAGGAGGAGAGTAATCTGGATGACGATATAGTAGATGACTGCACCCAGGGTGACGAAGGTAAGTCTTCCTGCGAAATTGACCCTGATCTTCTTGAATACAACTTCACCGATGATGACAGCAGCAAGGCCGATGACAATTGCACCACGTCCCATATTAACATCCACAGAACCCTGATACTGGGCAATGAGTGCACCGGAAAGGGCTACAAGGGCGTTGGAGATGATAAGGCCGAGGATAATGTCGTTGTCTGGATTGATACCATTGGCCCTTGCCATGCTCTTGTTGGCACCGGTTGCTCTGATTGAGCATCCCTTCTCGGTTCCGAAGAACCAGTAGAGGACCATGATAATGAATGCGATTATTACAACGATAAGAAGTATTGGATTACGTAGAGACAGCTCCCTTACGTATCTCTGGCTTACCAGAAGAGGATACTTGTCTACGCTGACAGGCTGGTTTGCCTTTCCTGTAAGAATACGGAGATTCACAGAGTATAAGGCAAGCTGTGTAAGAATTCCCGCCAGGATGGCAGGAATTCCACACTTTGTATGGAGAAGTGCTGTCACTAGTCCAGCAAGCCCTCCCACGACAAGGGCTGCCAGAAGGGCAACCCAAGGATTGACACCAGCGCGGATAAGCATAACGCATACCGCTCCACCTGTTGCCAATGAACCGTCAACTGTAAGGTCAGCCACATCAAGAATGCGGTAGGTGACATAGACTCCTAGAGCCATGATTCCCCATACTAGACCTTGAGAAACAGCACCTGGAAGTGCATTGATAAGTGAACCCATCACTTTCCCCTGATTATTCTAGATTATGCTTAGATTGCTTCGTATCCAGCAGGAGCCTCGATTCCAAGCTGAGCACATACGGAAGCGTTGTACTTCTTTGTCACCTGAGGAGCGAACTGGATTGGCATCTTGGAAACGTCTGCGCCATTCTTGAGAATTTCGACAGCCATCTTTCCTGTTGCATATCCGATATCATAGTAACTGATTGAGAGTGTTGCAACACCACAGCCCTGGCAGATACCTTCCTCACCTGCAACTACTGGAACCTTTGCAGGGATGACAACGTTTGCAATTGCTTCTGTGTTGGAAGCTGCTGTGTTGTCTGTAGGAATATAGATGACGTCTGAGGAATCAGCTGCCTTCTGTGCAACAGATGCTACGTCATTTGTATCTGTGAAGGAGAATCTTTCAGTCTCGATGGAGAGAGATGCAAGATACTTCTCCATTTCTTCAACCTGATAGACAGAGTTAGCTTCGCTGGAGCAGAAGAGGATACCGACCTTCTTTGCGGAAGGGAAGAGTTCCTTGATCATATCTGCCTGCTCAGCAAGAGGAGCAAGGTCGGATGTACCGGAGACGTTTGTTCCAACTGTTCCTGTCCAGCCTGTGATGTCAAGGGCAGAAGCATAGTCAGTAATGGAAGTTCCAAGAACAGGGATTGTGCTTGTAGCACTGGCTGCTGCCTGGAGAGCTGGAGTAGCGTTGGCAAGAATGAGATCAACATTCTTGGCTACGAATCCATTGATGATTGTTGCACAGTTTGCTGGCTCGCCGCTGGCATTCTGCTCATCGATATTTACGTTTTCTGCACCGATACCTTCAATAAGTGCATCCTTGAATCCCTGTGTTGCTGCGTCAAGAGCTGGGTGCTGGACCAGCTGACAGATACCGACTGTCAATTTCTTTGAAGACTCAGATGCACCCTGAGCGAATACGGATCCTAGAGCAAGGACGAGGACCAATGATACAACAAAAAGCTTTTTCATAAAGTAAACCCCTTCTGTCGTCAAAGGGCTGACGACACATAAGAAAAAGACGTTGTCAAAGACAACTGTAAAGAGACTAACTCCAATTTAAAGATAAAGTCAATGAGATTATTGTATGTATAATGCATAAAAATTCATGATGCCGCATCATTTTTCATCTCAGCAATCATAGATTTGTTGCATTATGTTGCGTTTTACCTAAATCCATCCTTGCCTTTTTCAAGGATAATATATCCTATTAATTAGGATAATTTATGTTTTCACAAATAATCAAACATTGTATTTAACTATTCATTTTATTTTTAGGAATATTTTGAGTATTCTAAAGGTTTTTCTTGAAATATCTCTTATCTGCTATAAGATAAAGCTTATGGCTGATACAGACAACAAGAACCAACTCTTTGAACTAAACGGAAAACTACCACCACTGAAATACACTATCCCCCTTTCCCTGCAGCACCTTGTGGCCATGATAGTAGGATGTGTAACGCCTGCGATTATCCTCTCCTCCCTGGCCCAGCTGAGTCCGGAGAAAAGTGTACTACTCATACAGTCATCCCTGGTCTCTGCAGCTGTCATGACATTGATTGAGCTATTCATTGGAGCCAGGCTTCCTCTGATTATGGGAGTTTCCTTTGCATACCTTGCATCCATGCAGGCCATAGTCTTAGGCTTTGGCCTTGCGGAGGTCTTCGGAGCCCAGATAGTCGGAGGTGCTGTTGCAGCTATCCTCGGCCTCTTTGCAAAAAGGATCCAGAAGCTTTTCCCTCCCCTCATTACAGGAACTGTTGTCTTCACCATCGGTCTCTCCCTCTACCCTACAGCCATAAGATATATGGCAGGAGGAGCAGGAAGCCCTGACTTCGGAAGCTGGCAGAATTGGCTTGTAGCAGGACTGACTCTGGTGGTGGTCACAGCCTGCAACCACTTTGGAAAGGGCCTTATAAAGCTTGCATCAATCCTTATAGGAATAGTGGTGGGATACATAATCTCCATTCCCTTTGGCATGGTAGACATCTCCAACGTTGGAGGTTCCCTCTGGTTCAGCCTTCCCCGTTTCATGCCCTTCGGCATCAGTTTCGAGTTCTCAGCCGTTGCTTCCTTCTCAATTCTCTTTGCCATAAACGCAATACAGGCCATCGGAGATATCAGCGCCACCACCATGGGTGGACTGGATAGGGAGCCCACAGGATCTGAGCTGAAAAGGGGCATTACAGCATACGGACTATCAAATATAGTATCAGCCCTTTTTGGCGGTCTGCCTTCAGCAACCTACTCCCAGAACGTAGGAATCGTATCCACCACAAAGGTGGTCAACAGAAAAGTGTTTGCAGTTACAGCCTTGATGCTCCTCTCGGCAGGACTTATTCCAAAGTTTTCAGCCATCCTCACCACAATTCCGCAGTGTGTATTGGGAGGAGCAACAGTTTCAGTGTTCTCATCCATTGCCATGACAGGCATGAAGCTGGTCTCCTCTGGAGATATGAACCACAGGAATACTTCAATTGTAGGCCTGGCAGCTGCCTTAGGAGTAGGAATCAGCCAGGTGACGGAAGCCCTTGCCCAGTTCCCGGATTGGGTTACCATGGTCTTCGCCAAGTCCCCTGTGGTAGTTGCAACCATAGTGGCTGTAGCGCTGAATGTAATTCTCCCCAAGGAGAAGACAGAAGAAAAATAGTATAAGGATTTCCTGCATCCTCTGGCGTCAAGCAAAGATATATCGATATATCTGTAAAAGCTATCTGGATATCTATTATCAAGCTCACCAGCTAAAAACCTTGATAATCAGCCGTATATGGATGAAAAGTGTGTCCCACGGCTGATTATTAGGACATTTAAGGCGTATATGACTTTCATTCTTTTTGGTCTCTACCATGAGTTGTATTTTCTCTTCTTCAGATTGTAGATATTTCAAAGTCCCAATGGAGGCCTTATATCTGTGTTAAGGTACTTTCTTTTTCCAGCAAATTCCTTTGCCTATAATCCA
>JAEDOD010000131.1 GCA_016302165.1 Sphaerochaetaceae bacterium | reverse complement strand
CGATGGTACTGCGGCTCGTCCGCGGGAGAGTAGGTCGCTGCCAGCTTTTTTTATTTGCTTTTTCCATCCACCCTAAGGGGTGGATTTTTGTTGTTTATACTAGTAACTTTATTTATTGAAAGGAATTATTGAATCTCTTGAAATTAGCTCTGTATCAAGAAGGATTGACCTGGGGTGAGCATTGGGATCCTGGATCTTTTCATATATTGTCTCCCCAGCTGTGAAGCCAATCTGATAGGCAGGCTGATTTACTGTTGTTATTCCTGGATTTGAAATGGATGCCACTTCTACGTTATCAAAGCCTACTACTCCAATATCCTCTGGAACCCTCAGACCATATCTCTTTGCTGCCTTCACAACAGATATTGCAAATACATCCGCTGAGCAGAAGATTGCGTCCGGCTTTTCCATTGCTCCTAGTAGCTGGGAGGCTGCAGAGTATCCAAGGGAATAGGAAACTTCCGGAAGGGAGATCTTCCAGTTCTTTGGTACACTTACTCCTCTTTCCTCCATGGCGCTTTCAAATCCTCTCAGCCTTTCCTGGGAATAGTTGTATGAAAGGGGACCGTTGATGAAGGCTATCTTTCTGTAGTTAAGGTTCAGCATATGTTCTGTGGCTGTCTTGGCTGCTGCATAGTCGTTGATGCTTACATATTCAGCCTTGGATTCCTTGTTGTATTCACAGCACTGCACAAGAGGGACCTCATCATTTATTGCGTCCGCTGTCTCCTTGTCCATTTTCCTGTTAAGGCAGATTACTCCTCTTGCGTTAGACATCTTCACTACTCTTAGAAACTGCTTAAGATTGTTAGGAGTTATGTTCCCCAGATATATCAGAACGTCATAGTTATGGGAGTTGGCTGAGGTCTTGAAGCCTTTCATTACATTGTTGTAGAAGGGGTTGTCGATGGTTGGAAGTACAGCCATAAGGATACGCTTATTGGAATCTATCTGACGTCTCATCACCATTTCCATATCAAAGCCACAGTCCTGTATGGCACTTTCGATTCTATCCCTGGTTTCTCCATTTACCAGTTCAGGGTGGTTCAGCACCCTTGAAACTGTGGCAGGAGATACGCCTGCCTTTTCTGCTATTTTAGTTACAGGTAGATTGGCTCTTTTCATATGTCATCCTTCCCCTAAAGACTATCAAAAAAAAAGATATAAATCAATATTTCAGAAATAATGATACTATTTCAGAAATAATAAAGTTCTACAATGCTCTTTCTGATGAAAAGGTAGTTTGAATAATAATACATTATAATATAATAAAATAAATCACCAAAAAGTTTTTCTTGCGCCATTTGGAAAACACTCTTACAATAGTCATGCGAAAGAAGAGGGAAATAGTTATTTCAGTCTTATTTCATAAAAAATGGAGATAATCAGATGAAACTTGGCTTTCTCAGTGCCATTCTTGATGGCTGGACATATGAAGAGATGATGGATGTGGCCCATGACATGGGCTTCCAGTGCGTAGAAGTTGCATGCTGGCCTAAGGGCAAGGCTGAAAGACGATACGCAGGTGTCAGCCACATTGATGCTGAAAGAGTCCTCGTTGACGGAGAGTATAGGGACCACATCCTTTCCTATGCAAAAAAGAGCGGAGTAGAGATTTCATCCCTTGGATACTACCCCAATCCTCTGGATAGGGATGAAGAGAAGAGAAAGGCTGCCATAGACCATATTCTCGCCCTCATTGATGCGTCAGCCCTTCTGGGCGTGAATATGGTCACAACCTTCATTGGAAGGGACCAGTGGAAGACAGTGGATGAGAATCTTGCTCTAGTGGGAGAGATCTGGCCTCCAATCATTGCCAGGGCAGAGGAGAAGGGAGTAAGGATTGCAATTGAAAACTGTCCTATGCTTTTTGGTGCCGACCAGTGGCCAGGAGGACAGAATATCTTCACTTCCCCTTCCAATTGGGACAAGGTCTTCGAGATTCTCAGAAGCGACAATCTTGGAATCAACTTCGATCCATCCCACTTCGTGTGGCAGATGCTGGATTATACAAAGGCTGTATATGACTACAGGGACAAGATGTTCCACATCCACTTCAAGGATATAAAGCTGTATCCGGAGAAGCTGAAGAAGTGTGGAATCATGGCCCATCCTCTGGAATACATGTCACCAAAGCTTCCTTCCTACGGAGATGTAAAGTGGGATGAGTTCGCCTGTGCCCTTACTGATATCGGATACGAAGGATATGCAGTGGTTGAAATCGAAGACAAGGCCTTTGAAGGCTCCAGGGAGAAGATCCTTGATTCCCTGAGAATCTCAAAGCGCTATATGGAAAACTTCATTATCTGAGGGAGAAGAATATGAGAGTAGCAATAATTGGATGCGGAAGCATCGCCAGGCAGCGCCATGCCCATGAATACAGCCTGAATAGCAACGTTGAGATTGCAGGCTTCTTTGATTTCGTATCAGAAAGAGCCCAGGAGCTGGCAGAGGAGTATGGCTCGAAGGCATATTCATCCCTTGATGAGCTTCTTGAAGACAAAAGCGTAGACGCTGTGTCTGTATGTGTGGCAAACGCATATCATGCTGAGACCACCATCAAGGCTCTCAGAAGCGGCAAGCATGTTCTCTGCGAAAAGCCTATGGCAATTTCCCTGGAAGACTGCGAGGAGATGATAAAGGAAGCAGAAAGAAGCGGAAAGAGGCTTATGATCGGCCATAACCAGAGACTGACTCCAGCTCACAGAAGGGCAAAGGAGATCATCGCCTCCGGTGAAATGGGAAAGGTTCTGACCTTCTTCTCCATGTTCGGCCACGGTGGCCCTGAGTCATGGAGCATCGAGAAGAGCAGGAACACCTGGTTCTTCAAGAAGTCTTCTGCAGCCTTCGGTTCCATGGCTGACCTGGGAATCCACAAAATCGACCTTATCAGATATCTGGTAGGAGATGAAATCGATGATGTGTATTCAAGAATGTGTGTCCTGGACAAGACCTTTGAGGATGGAACTCCAATCGAGGTTGATGACAACTCTGTAGAGATCCTGAAGTTCAGAAATGGAGCCTTCGGTACTGTGACCACAAGCTGGACTGTATATGGAACAGAGTTCAACCAGAGCGTGATATGTCTGGAGAAGGGAGTCCTGAAGCTCTATAGCGATCCGGAATACTCACTGATCATCGTCCACAGCGACGGAAGGGAGGAGAAGCTTGCCCTGGACAGAATCCAGACTAATAGCGATGAACAGCAGGCTTCCTCCGGTGTCATCGACGAATTTGTTTCCGCCATTCTTGAAAACAGGCCTAGCATCCTGGATGCCACAGACATCATCAAATCCATGAGGGCTGTATTCGCATGTCAGAGATCCGACAAGAGCGGAAAGGCCGAAAAAGTATAAGTGTAATATACCCCTATGGGGCAAAAATAAAAGGAGAAAAAAATGAAAAAGATCGTTGTTTTCATGCTCGTTCTCGTAACTGTCTTCGCT
>JAEDOD010000130.1 GCA_016302165.1 Sphaerochaetaceae bacterium | reverse complement strand
TCAACCTTGACAAGAGCGCCTTCATGGAAGGTAAAATGATGAGTATGATGCTGTCTCCTGCAAAGAGCGCCAAGGCTAAGCCAAAGGCACAGCAGGAAGCACCAAAGGCACCGGAAAAACAGTAATCACTCCCGTATGGGAATGACATAACGTAGCTTCCAGGGTTCTTGTTCCTGGCGGCGCGAAAGGAGGGCACATAAATGCCTAAGATGAAAACAAGAAAGAGTGCTGCAAAGCGCTACAAGGTCACCGGAACTGGCAAGGTCATGATCAAAAAGCAGGGATCTCGCCATATTCTCACCAAGAAGAGCTCCAAGAGGAAGATGAACCTCAGACATGCAGGAGTTCTTGCCGATTGTGAAGCAAAGAGAGCAAAAGAAATGCTCCCTTACGCTTAATTAAGGAGGAGAGATTATGCCAAGAGCAGTTGACGGAACCAAAAGAAAGGACAGAAGGAAGAAAATTCTCGAGCAGGCAAAGGGCTACTATGGTCGCAGAAGCACCAATCACCGCATTGCTAAGGACGCTGTCGCAAAGGCTGGCCAGTATGCATATCGCGGAAGAAAGGAAAAGAAGCGCGACTTCAGAAAGCTCTGGATCGCAAGAATCAGTGCTGCAGTTCAGGCTGAGGGTCTCAATTACTCCCAGTTCATGCATGGCCTGAAGCTTGCACAGATCACTCTCAACAGAAAGGCTCTTTCCAACATGGCAGTTGAAGACAAGGCAGCATTCTCTGCACTTGTAGAGACTGTAAAGAAGGCACTGGCCTAAGGAGGCAGATGATGGAAGGCATCACTAGAAGCGAACTTCTCAGAGCAAGGCTCAACAGAGCATCAAGTACAGTAAAGATACTTAGTTCTGAAATCGAGGAGTTGAGGCAGAGGCTCTCCCTTGTGGAGATCCACAACCAGGAGCTTCAGGATCTTATCGACAGGATAGGAGAAAGTGCCGCCCAGATTGCAGCTTCTATCGACAAGTCAATGGAAGGGTTGGAGGAAAACATGGATTTCGTCTTCAACGAAGAGGAATCCGGCGAAATCGCCTCTGCAGAGGAATTCTCTCAGGGTGGCAGCGTAGATGTGGACTTCGACTTCTGATTGTCCAGAAAGAACTCTATATGGAGACCTCAGGGTCTCCATTTTTCATTCCCTATAGTCCTCATCTGTAAGAAGGACAGCAGGAATGTACTCGCACTTCCCAACAAGCTTCTTGATGAGGCGGAAGTATTCTTCAACTTCCTTTTCCTCTGGAGAGATGGCCTTTATGAAAGTGCTGGAGGAATCAGGGGAGGGACTTGACTTCCCTTTAAGACTATCCTGATTATCTCCATACTTTCCTCCCCTTCCATTGTAATCTATACTTTTTTCGTTGGAGTAGAATCATGACAGGAAGTGAACTATGGAAGGAATATGCCAAGAAAAGCGGATTAGAAGACTGCCCTCACTCAGAATGGGCCTTCGGGGGAGACAGCGACACTCTTTCTTCCCTTGTGCTTGAAGGCAAAAAGACAGCTACCGCTTCAGCCTATCCTCTTTACGGAAAGGAGAATGAAAAACTTCCTGAAAAGGGAGACTATAGTGTAATCCTGGACGGAAAGGGAAATGGAGTCTGCATTATCAGGACAGATAAGGTATCTGTAGTTCCCTTCTCTGATGTGGGAGAGGACCATGCCTATAAGGAAGGGGAAGGAGACAGGTCGCTGGAGTATTGGCGCCACGTCCACAAGGAGTTTTTCACAGAATGCATGGAAGAGGCAGGAGAGGAGTTCACTCCTGATATGGCTGTGGTCCTGGAAGAGTTCAGTATAGTCTACAGAGGATAGAAAAGGGAAATAGTCAAGGAAAAAGATGGAAAACAGTGAAACCATCCAGGAAAAGGCAGAAAAGAAGGTTTTTCCTGGAAAATCGCGAAAACTACTACCCAAAGAAGGGTGCTCCATATAGAATCAAGTCAACCTATAGAAAGCAATCAAGAACCTCTTGGCTCAAACCTAACATATTGGGGCCTGGGATAGCTTCTGCCTGCATTGCACCCGCCCTCTGGGTTATACAGGGTACAGAACGCAAGCGAACAAGGGCCCCCTCCTTGAACTAATGTTCAAGAGTCGACGATTGGCTTTTCTATAGGATTTTTTTGCATTTCGAATTATATTAATCCCGTGAGTATGAAAGAAAAAGAAACAATTAAGTTTATCAGACTGCCCCAGTCCTTCAAGGCTGACCTGGGCTCCTTTACCATCGACCCATCCATAGAGCTTCCAATCCTTCTTAAGGAAGGGAAGAAGGAGATTGAAGACTCCGACTACACTGTAGAGAATCTGGTAGCCGGAATGATATCTGTAATCGCCCACAACGAGGATCATCCCCACTTCTCCTACTATCGCTCCTTTGTATTGGCATCGGACCCGAAGATTGTGGAGAAGCTGAACCAGGCTGCCATTGCCAAGGAACAGAGAAAGGAATTCGATTTTGCAGAAGAGCTCTTTCTTGCTGTATACCATCTTCTTCCCCAGAGCGCTTCCTGCGTCAACCTGGCTACCCTCTACTCCTACCTAGCTGTAGAGGCTGAGAACAATGGAGAGAACGGAAGGCCATGGATAGAGAAGGTAAGATCCACTCTGGAGAATGGAATCGAAAGATTTGGTGAAGACCAGATGATCCTTTCCGAGCTCTGCTCCTTTGAAGCCTATATGGGAAACCTTGAAGAGGCCAAGGAATATGGAGACAGATTCCTTGAAGTTGCCGAAGAAGGTGAAAGGAAGGAAGAAGTAAGGAAGATGATGAAGGAAATCGCCTTCAAGATCGAAAACAGTGAGGCCATCAGCGAAGCCTACGACTTCATCACCCTCAACGAGCCAGACAAGGCCCTTCCCATCATCGACAAGTTCCTTAAGGCAAATCCTTCAATCTGGAACGGCTACTTCCTTAAGGGTTGGGCCCTGAGAATCAGAAAGGACTATGAGGAGGCTAAGGAATGCTTCCTGGAGTGCATGAAGCTGGGAGAGAGCAACGCAGAAATATACAACGAGCTTTCAATCTGCGAGCTGGAAAGCGGGAATAAGGATCTGGCCAAGGCCTACCTTGAAACAGCCTGTGACCTGGATGAATCCAACATCACCACCACTACCAATCTGGCCTATCTCTTCCTTTCTGACGGTGAATATGATGAAGCAAGGGAATATCTGGAAAGGGCTAGATATCTGGCAAAGGATGATAAAGCTGTAAAAAGCCTTATAAGCGAATATGAGAAGGCCACAGGAGAGAAGATTGGGAAAGTGATCCACGAGGATTACGTTCCAAATCCAGAGAACCCAGAAGAAGGAGATTACGCTGCAAAAGCCTTTACAGATGACCTTATGGCTCTCTCCAGATCCATTGAAGAGGATTTCGGAGACTACGACGAGATGGACGATGAAGACCACTGCCACTGTGGCCATCACCATGAAGACGGCG
>JAEDOD010000025.1 GCA_016302165.1 Sphaerochaetaceae bacterium | reverse complement strand
TGGCATTGATTTCTCCCATATCCATAGAGTATTGGAGGGTGAAGAATTAAGAGGGTATAAAACTCTCTTAGTGCTATAAAATGTTATTAAAATAACATTAATTATTTTGTTTTAACATATTGACCATTTTCTAACTTTGATATACTTTCTCCACAACCTACTTGTTATCTTAAGGGAGATAAATGAAATGAAAACTAGAAAAATCGCTTTTATGCTCTTTGTACTGGCACTTATGGTCCAGTTTGCCTTCGCTGGCGGAAGCCAGGAGGCTGCAGACTCCTCAAATACACTCAAGGTAGCCATGGAATGTGGATATGCTCCTTATAACTGGACACAGACCACAGATGCCAACGGTGCTGTACCTATCAGCGGAAGCAAGGAATATGCCTATGGCTACGACGTAATGATGGCCAAGCTCATTGCTGAGAAACTTGGCAAGGATCTTGAAATCGTAAAGCTTGACTGGGATTCACTTGTTCCAGCTGTCCAGTCAGGAACAGTGGACTGCGTAATCGCAGGTCAGTCCATCACATCCGATAGACTCCAGATGGTAGACTTCACATCTCCTTACTACTACGCTTCCATCGTCTGCCTTGTAAACGAAGGAAACAAGTATGAGAGCGCCCAGGGAGTAAAGGACCTGAAGGGAGCAACATGTACCAGTCAGCAGAATACAGTCTGGTATGACGTATGTCTTCCTCAGATTGAAGATGCAAACATCCTTCCAGCCCAGGAAAGCGCACCTGCAATGCTTGTAGCCCTTTCTGCAGGCAGAGTGGACCTTATCTGTACAGATATGCCTACAGCCCAGGCTGCACTGGTTGCCTATCCTTCCTTCCGTCTTCTTGACTTCACAGACTCTGAAGACAACTTCGTGGTAAGCCAGGAGGAGATCAACATCGGAATCTCAGTGTCCAAGTCCAACCCTGAGCTTACAGCTGCAATCAACGAGGTTCTTGCAACCCTGACAGTTAATGACTTCAACAAGATGATGGATGAGGCTATCTCAGTCCAGCCTCTCTCCAACTAATAGAAAGGAATAATATCTGATGACCATATCACAGATGAACTTCTTCCAGAGGATGTGGTACATCCTCTGCCGTTATAGCGGCTCCCTTCTCAACGGGGCCGCTACAACTATGGCCATAGCCATAATCTGTACTCTTTTCGGCTGCGTAATAGGCTTTGCTGTAGGTCTGGTGCAGACCACAGAGCCGAAGAAAGGCTCAGGAAAACTTTCCAGAGCCATCCTTAAGGTAGTGAAATGGATACTGGAAGCCTATGTAGAGATATTCAGAGGAACTCCAATGATGCTTCAGGCCGCCTTCATCTACTACGGCATGGCCCAGCTCTTCAACATTAACCTCTCCATGTGGAGTGCAGCTATCCTTATCGTATCCATAAACACTGGAGCCTATATGGCCGAGACAGTCAGAGGAGGAATCCTCAGCGTAGACAGCGGCCAGACCGAGGGAGCCAAGGCCATAGGAATGAACCATGTCCAGACCATGGTAAGGATCATCCTTCCTCAGGCATTAAGGAATATCATGCCCCAGATTGGCAACAACCTGATCATAAACATCAAGGATACCTGTGTCCTGTCGATCATAGGAACAGTGGAGCTCTTCTTTACATTCAAGAGCATCTCTGGAGCCCTATACACATACTTCGAGGCAGCCACCGTCACCATGATCATCTACTTCATTCTCACCTTCACTTGCTCCCGTCTTCTCAGATGGTTGGAAGGAAAGATGGACGGACCTGCAAACTTCGACCTGACCACAAGAGACTCACTAGCCTTCACCAGCGGTCTTACCAAATACAACAAAGAGACAGGAGGTACATATTAATGGAAGAACTCTTGAAGGTAGAACACCTGGTAAAGACCTTCGGAAAGAATGAAGTTCTGAAGGATATAGACTTCTCTGTCCAGAGAGGAGATGTAATAAGCATCATAGGAGCTTCAGGAAGCGGAAAGTCTACTCTCCTCAGATGCATCAATATGCTTGAGGATGCCACAAGTGGCAACATTATCTTCGGCGGTAAGGATGTACTGAAGGGAGAGATCAATGAAGATAAATACCGCACACAGGTGGGTATGGTCTTCCAGTCCTTCAACCTCTTTGCAAACCTAAATGTCTTGGATAACTGCATGGTTGGACAGACAGCTGTATTGAAGAGAAAGAAGGAAGAAGCTGAAAAGATAGCCCTTGAATACCTATCAAAGGTAGGAATGGACCAATACCTCAAGGCTAAGCCCCGCCAGCTCAGCGGTGGACAGAAGCAGAGGGTGGCCATAGCCAGAGCACTGGCAATGAGCCCTGAGATCCTTCTCTTCGACGAACCTACCTCTGCCCTGGACCCTGAAATGGTGGGAGAAGTTCTGGATGTAATGAGAACTCTTGCTGAGAGCGGTATGACCATGCTGGTGGTAACCCACGAAATGGCCTTTGCGCGAGATGTATCCAACAGAGTAATCTTCATGGCTGACGGAAGAATCGAAGAGGACGGAAAGCCAGAGGAAGTATTCAACCATCCTAAGAAGGAAAGGACCAAGGAATTCCTTGCCCGCTATCTATCAGAAAAGAAATGAACGGTGCTGGATATCCAGTTTTCAGAATAATCTCCCAGAAAACTATTAATCCCTGGGAGATTTTTCTTTCTTTTGTCCAAGCTGAAGAATGCAAGTCTCAGATATAGATATATCTGTCAGGAAATAATGCCTTTCCAGATACATACCATCCATTTCAGGATACCCAATCCTATATTCTTGATTGTGCTTTGAAAAGAATCTGAAAAGCGTTCCTTGAGAGACTTATTGACCATTAAAAAGCTAATATAAGTCAATAAATTTTGAACTATCTTATACATAATAGCTAAATAGTCAAGAAATTATTGATTACTATCTTATAATAAGTGTAACATTCAAGTGAGGAATATGTTTTAAGGGAGGTGTGCGTAATGGTCAATGTGAACAAAGTGATCGGCAACAATATTACCAGCCATCTGAAAGAGAACGGAAAAAAGCAGATTGATCTTGCCAATCATCTAGGAGTATCCAAGCAAGTTGTAAGCAATATGCTTGGTGGTGCCAGAGCAATAAACGCGGTGGAACTCCAACAAATAGCAGCATATTTCCATATTCCAATGGAAAAACTCGTAGTAATGCCGGCAGAGATTCAGGATACAGACGTCATTCGTGCATTCATGGGAAAGGTAGAGACGGAAGAAGCAAAAAAGGGGCTGGAAATTGCCGATCAGATTGCAGATATGATCTGCTTCTATGCAAATGCAAATGAAACTGCAAAAAAGATGATGCAACCTTGGGAGGCATAACATGTATCAGGCATTGAAGAACAGTCTCTTTGAACAAGACCGCCATCGCTATAGGGAAATACAAAAGTGCGTGACAACATTCAATTCTATGTTCAATGGAAATAATATCATTCAAGATGATGTATTCCACATCATGGAAAACTATGTCCGAAAGCATGATATTCCCTTTGAGTTGCTGCGATATGGAATATCCGATCAGGAATTCTGTGCCTGTACATTCATTCGAGAAAAGCGGTTGTTTGTTTTGGTGAACACGGCAATCCCTATGGCAAAACAGATTTTTGCCGCAGCTCATGAGCTGTATCACATATACCGCTTTATCGATGATGATGATTCAGGCTTATCTGAACGAGGATCCATTCTGAACGCTACAACAATAGATGAGACTACGACAGTCATGGAAGACATGGAGGCAAATGCTTTCGCGGGATCACTGTTGGCCCCAGCTGACAGAATTGATGAGCAGATGCGCATCTATGGTGTCAAACGTGGATCAATTGACTTACAGGGCATTCTGATGTTGATGGAGATTTTCGCCATCCCCTACAAAGCAATGGTATTACGTCTTTTCGAGGAAGAAATCATCTCTGAGAACCAGGCAAGGGACTTCTTCCTGGTTCCCCAGAGCGAAATTGTAGAACAAGTCGAACTTACCGGCAAAGCATCAAGATGGCTTCAGATTCCCAAAATCCCCATCAGAATGGGTAGCCTTATGGAAGAAATGAAAACAGCTGAGAAACTGGAATCCGTCCGAGAGGAAAGGATGAAAGACGACTTTGACCACATTCAGCATATCAAAGAGCTTATTTCGGACAAGTAAGGATAAGCTGATGGAAAGACAGAAGAAATATGCTTTTTTAGACACGGATTTCATATTTAAATCTCATTTGTCTCATGATGCCCTCCAAAATACCCTTGCAGACATGATAGTTGGATTTGAGGATTTTGAGTTCTTCTGCCATGAAATGATTCTGAATGAGCTTTCAAGACACCATATTACACCGGATCCATTGCCGTGGCTGAATAACTTAATACAAACAGGTAGAATCCGCCTCTACACCGATAAAGATATTCTGAATGAGTTGAAAACAATCTACGGTACAGGGGCAAGTAGCATGTATACCACAATGCTGGAGAGGAGCTGCAACACTTTTAATCAAGGATTCTTTGATGAATGCTATAGTACATTGAAAGCACTTTCCATAACTATCAGTGAAGATGCATTTCTTGATGAACTGAGACGATGCGATGGAGATATCCCTCACCAAAATGGAATAGGGGAAAAGAAAACATATGTACTCATACAGATGATGGAGTTACTTTACCCTGGGAGAGTCTATGTGTTTTGTTCAGATGACTTTGCAGCACGACAGAGCCTGAACAGCATCCCAGTAGCAGTTCGGTGCTTAAGCATTATTGGAGTATTCCAACTTCTTAAGGAAAAGTCTATTCCCAAAAAAACAATGAAACCATACTTTGACTCTCTGTGTGAATTTCTGGAAGGACAGCAGCAGACGACATATCGTGTATGGTATAAATACAGCCGAATTCGAGTGCCCATTTCGCAAGTATTCGATGAAATCTATGAGGATAGATTTCACCTTTTCAAAAATGGTGATTTGTCATATCGGTAAAATTACCTCATATGCTCTGCGAATATGAAAAACATAAAAAAGGCATTGTATATCTGACAAATAGTGACACCTAGAGTATATTCGGAAGACCTTCAGCTCGTTATTTCTTCAATTCCCTACACCATGAGAACTCTTGCCGAGAGCGGTATGACCATGCTGGTGGTAACCCACGAAATGGCCTTTCTGGGAGATGTATCCAACAGAGTAATCTTCATGGCTGACGGAAGAATCGAAGAGGACGGAAAGCCAGAGGAAGTATTCAACCATCCTAAGAAGGAAAGGACCAAGGAATTCCTTGCCCGCTATCTATCAGAAAAGAAATGAACGGTGCTGGATAGATCCTATCCAGTATTGATTTGCCCTCCCTGAAATAGTCCCCCTTGCAGAAAGAAACTGAACCGCAATCTATTTCTCAGAGGGCAATAATTCTAGCAAACTCTCGGCGACTGAGCCTTAATATCATATTTGTCCTTCTTCATCCCGGAAGAATCCAGCTCCCAGCATATTGAGGGAGAACTCTGTCCACAATTGCAGTAGCCTCCTTGAGAGGCATTGCATTAATGAGGGCTTCCACCAGAAATCCCTTTAAGTATGCTTTCTCTTTTCCCTTTTCCATAACCTTACCCCAGGAATTCCTGCAGGGCACCATTTCTGCCTTTACAGGGGCTCATTTTCAAAGGTCTACTTTTTGAAAACTCTGAGAATTCTCTGTAAATGATTTGAACACATGGAATTAGCGAACAAGTATTCTACTTTTTTGTGGATTGATGCTTTCTTCAAGACGAAAAACATACCCTACTGGACGACAAAATGCCAGGTTTCCCTGGCATTCAGTCTATAGCTATAAGCTTTTAGTTCTTTGCAGAAAGATACTCGTCAATAGCCTTGGCTGCAACCTTACCTGCACCCATAGCTGAGATAACAGTTGCTGCACCTGTTACAGCGTCTCCACCTGCGTATACACCAGTGCGGCTTGTAAGGCCATCCTCGTTGACGATGATACCGCCGTGAGCATTGACCTCAAGACCCTTAGTAGTGTTCTTGATGAGTGGGTTTGGAGAAGTACCGATAGCCATGATGACAGAGTCTACATCAAGCACAAACTCGCTTCCTTCCACAGGGATTGGTCTTCTTCTGCCCTTTGCGTCTGGCTCGCCAAGCTGCATCTTAATGCACTTGATTCCTGTTACGAAGCCATTCTTTGGATCTCTTGGGTTCTCAGGATTGTTATATCCGAGAATCTCCACAGGATTGTTGAGAATCTGGAAGTCGATTCCTTCCTCCATTGCATGCTCAACCTCTTCCTTTCTTGCAGGAAGTTCCTGGAGAGATCTTCTGTAGACGATGTAGACATGCTCAGCACCGAGGCGGAGAGCTGTACGTGCAGCGTCCATTGCAACGTTACCGCCACCTACGACAGCAACCTTTCCTCCCTTCATGATAGGAGTATCAGGATCGTCAAGGTAAGCCTTCATAAGGTTGGATCTGGTAAGGAACTCGTTAGCTGAGTAGACACCCTTGAGAGCTTCACCAGGAATGTTCATGAAGTTTGGAAGACCGGCACCGGAACCGATGAATACAGCTTCATATCCTCTCTCGAAGAGTTCATCGATGGTAAGTGTCTTTCCGATGACCACGTCTGTATCGATGTCTACACCGAGAGCCTTGAGGCCTTCAACTTCCTTGGCGACGATGGACTTTGGAAGTCTGAACTCAGGAATACCATATACAAGTACTCCACCTGCTGTGTGGAGAGCTTCGAAGACAGCTACCTTGTAGCCCTTCTTAGCCAGGTCTCCTGCACATGTGAGGCCTGAAGGACCGGAACCTACGATGGCAACCTTGTGGCCGTTAGCCTCTGGAGCGACGACCTCAGCCTTGCTGTTGGCGTTGTGCCAGTCAGCCACAAATCTCTCAAGTCTTCCAATTCCTACTGGCTCGAACTTTACACCAAGAGTACACTTGCTCTCGCACTGGGATTCCTGAGGACATACTCTTCCGCATACAGCTGGAAGGGATGAAGACTTTGTGATCACATCATAGGCACCCTCGAAATCTTCATTCTTGATGTGTGAGATGAATTCAGGAATGCTGATGTTTACAGGGCATCCCTGTACACAAGGTCTTGTCTTACAGTTGAGACATCTCTTTGCTTCGTCTACAGCTGTCTTCATATCATAGCCAAGTGCAACTTCCTTAAAGTTGTGTGCCCTTACTTCTGGTGCCTGGGTAGGCATCTCATGTTTCTTTGGTTCAATAGGCATAGCCACTACCTCCTCAAGCCTTATGGAAAAGGTTGCATGCCTCATCGTGGGCATGGCGTTCGAAGTCGAAATACATTCTTCCTCTGCTCATTGCTTCATCGAAGTCAACTTCATATCCGTTGAAGTCTGGTCCGTCCACACAAGCAAACTTTGTGACTCTCTTTCCATCCTGGTTGAGAGTGAGACGGCATCCACCGCACATACCTGTTCCATCGATCATGATCGGGTTCATGGATACTGTTACAGGAATACCAAATGGCTTAGCTGTAAGGACGACGAACTTCATCATAACGACAGGTCCGATTGTGATGATCATGTCGAACTTCTCGCCTGCTTCCAGCATTTCCTTGAGAGGAACTGTAACGTTACCGTGGCGGCCATAGGAACCGTCATCAGACATTACTACCAGACGGTCAGAAGCTTCTCTGAACTCATCTTCACAGATAAGGAGATCCTTGTTTCTGAAACCGATGATGGAAGTGACCTCAGCGCCGAGTCTGTGGAACTCCTGGGCAACAGGCATAGCGATTGCACATCCTACTCCACCGCCGATGATACATACCTTCTTGATTCCTTCAGTATGGGTAGGAACACCAAGTGGACCGACGAAGTCCTGGATGTATTCACCTTCATTCTTGTGGTTCAGCTTCTCTGTTGTGGCACCAACGATCTGGAAGATGATCTTTACGCTTCCATCCTCTGTATTGCAGCCTGCAACAGTCAATGGGATTCTCTCACCATTCTCGTCTACGCGGAGGATGATGAACTGACCTGGCTTAGCCTTTGCGGCCACGAGAGGTGCTTCGATTTCCATCTGGGTGACAGTTGGATTCAAATTCTTTTTTCTCAAAATCTTGTACATAACCGTCTCTCTATCCGTTTTTTTTGGTTTGTTCTGAATCAATAGGCTCGGACCTACGCCGGGCCACCCATATAATAATATCGATAAAATATTATTTGGTAAACAGTAATGGTCCACACTCAACGAAAATGGACACCCGAAGGTGCCCATTTCCTCTCCTATGTCCAGACTTAGAAGTCTACTTCTGTGTCGTAGTAGCAGCACTTCAGAAGCTTTACCATCTCCTCCTGGCTTGGCTGGCGTGGGTTGGAGCCTGTGCATGCATCCAGGATTGCATTCTTTGCAATGTCATCCAGTCTCTCAAGGAATACTTCCTCAGGAACGAAGCCCTGCTCACATGGATAGCTGTCTGCGCCGTAGTTCTTGATGCAGTGTGGGATGTTCAGGTCATCGTTCATCTTTCTCAGATATGCAATCAGGAGAGCAACCTTCTCGTCGTCATCCTTTCCGCCAAGGTGCATATAGTCTGCGATGACGCCATATCTCTTCTTTGCCACAGGATCCTTGGCATTGAAAGCGATTACCTTAGGCAGGTACATTGCGTTTGCAGCACCATGGATGATGTGTGCACCATAGTCCTGGAAGATTGCACCTGTCTTGTGTGCCATGGAGTGGACGATACCCAGGAGGGCATTGGAGAATGCCTGTCCTGCAAGGCACTGTGCAACGTGCATTCTGTCTCTTGCTGCCATGTCTCCATTGTAGGATGGGACCAGGTCCTTCTGGATCATCTCGATGGCATGGATTGCCAGAGGATCTGTGAAGTCGCAGTTAGCTGTGGAAACATAAGCTTCGATGGCATGTGTCATGGCATCCATACCTGTGTGGGCAACAAGCTTCTTAGGCATTGTTTCAGCAAGGTCTGGGTCTACGATAGCAACATCTGGAGTGATCTCGAAGTCTGCCAGAGGATACTTGATTCCCTTCTTGTAGTCTGTGATGACAGCGAAAGCTGTAACCTCGGTAGCTGTACCGGAAGTTGAGGAAATTGCGCAGAAGTGAGCCTTCTTTCTCAGTTCAGGCATACCGAAGACCTTACACATCTCATCGAAGGTGATCTCTGGGTATTCATACTTCACCCACATTGCCTTTGCAGCATCGATAGGTGAACCGCCGCCCATGGCAACGATCCAGTCAGGCTGGAACTCAAGCATCTTTGCAGCACCTGCCATTACTGTATCTACGGAAGGATCCGGCTCGATTCCATCGATGACCATAACTTCCATTCCTGCTTCCTTAAGATAGGACTCTGCCTTGTCCAGGAATCCGAATCTCTTCATTGAACCGCCACCTACACAGATGACAGCCTTCTTGCCCTTGAATGTCTTCAGGGCTTCCATTGCACCCTTTCCGTGATAAAGGTCTCTAGGTAATGTAAAACGAGCCATATTATTCTCCTTTGGTAAGTTTTGTTAAGTAACCAAAAAATACCACCATATAATATAAAAGTCTATATTTCTATAAATCTTTATTTATAAATTTTTCTCGATTAGATGAAACTAAAATTTTTGGGGACCCTTCCGGAATCCCCAAAGTTTCTTTTTTTACTTGAGAAGGATATCCATATCCAGCTCAGCCATAACCGATGGCATGGTGCAGCCCCAGCTTTCCAGGACCTGAGGATGGGTCTCTCCGAAGATTCCGGCCTTCTCGCCTTTATACATCACATATGCAGCACGGCCAGGGATGAATCTTGGATCATCCTCCACAGGAGCCAATGAGTATTCCTTTCTCAGGAAATACATCAAGGTCTGGATGTAGGAGGCGGCATTGTTGTAACCCATCTGAAGGTCGGAGGCGAAGAAGCCTACGCTGTTGCCGGTATGGGTACCGCTGTTGTCGCTTTCGTCCTTCACAGTGACCTTACCGCATTCGAAGATCAGGTGAGGATATACAGCGTGGCCGCTGACGCTTTCGCTTTCCAGAAGACATGGAAGGATTGAAGGCCTGATGACTTCATAGTTCTCGCTCATAGGATTGGCGATGAACACAGCCTTTTCGTCGCTTATGTGCATGTTGTCGATATACTCCCTTCTGGAACCCAGATAGTTGTACATCATCTCCTGGAAGCCAAGACCTGTCATGATATCCTTCACCTTCCTGGAGAACTCCTCCACAGGACTCAGTCTTCCCACAGTGAAGTCTGTAGGCATTACAGGTGTGAAAAGGTTAAGGCCATGGCCTATCATTACATCCTCTGCCACATCCACTTCATGGAGGAAGTCATTTCTGTATTCAGGGCATTCGATGTATACATAATCCTCATCAGATACAGCGTAGACTCCCATTCTGGCAAGGGCCTTTACGCACTCCTCTCGGCTAAGGTCCAGCCCAAGAGTCTTCCTGATGGTGGAGAGGGAAGCCCTCTGAGGCTCCTGGAAGTAATATGGAACTGTGATTTCCCTGCCATAGGGAGTATCCTGGTTGAATCTCACCTTTACAGGAAGAATCTCAAAGCCCATATCGCTCAGGTCACAGGCAAGGATGTTCACGGCAAGAAGCAGGTCGTTGAGGATAGGTCCAGAGACTTCGATGAAGAATTCGCTGTCTCCAACCTCCACAGCACCGATTCTTGCGCTGTTGATGACAGGCGGGAAGGAAAGGGTCTCTCCCTTGTCATCATAGAGATATGGGAACTTGTCATAGGAGGAGACGATATATCCATATTCCTTTCCCTTTGGATGCTTCTGGCAGATTTCCCTCAAGGAAAGCTTCTCATCCATTCCAAGTGGAACGAAGGCTGTAGTATCTGGATCCACAGCTGCGTAATGCACAGGATAGTTTATGAGATTGGAGCGATAGATTCCCATGGCGATGGTCTTTCTCTTCCTTCCGAAGTTGAAGCAGAGCTTCTCCTGGCTCTGGATCAGGTTCGCCAGAAGGTCATCGTCAACCTCAACCCCACGGCAGGCAAAGCCGATGGAGTAGTCTCTGATGCCGATGGCAGACTCATGGTCGATGACCATCCTTCCTTCGCTATCCTTCTCATCATCCTTTGTGGAGAAGAAGTCATAGTATGGAATCTCTCCGCTTTCATATGTGGAGAGAGCCCTTGCAACTCCAGCCGGGGACCAGAGGTCAGGACGGTTGGTATCGTTAAGCTCGATCTTCAGGACTCTGTTCTCTTTGTCGTGACCGTCAAGCTCAGCCTTGGCCACAGGGAAGATATCGATAAGCTCCTCATCTGTCATTTCCTTACCAAGAAGCTTGAAGAAGAGTTTTTCAGGTGCATCAATCTTTGGCATTAGTTACCCCTCCTTGTCCTGACGGACTCGATGTTGGGAGTGAAGAGCTCCCTAAGGTCATTGAGACCCAGATGCATAAGAGCCATTCTGTCGATTCCAAGGCCCCAGGCCAATACAGGAACATCGATGCCAAGGCTCTTTGTTACCTCAGGACGGAAGATTCCAGCGCCACCCAGCTCAAACCATCCCAGTACAGGGTGCTTGATGTGGACCTCGATGCTTGGCTCTGTGAACGGGAAGTAGCCAGGAACATATTTCACTTCCTCGGCTCCTGCAATCTCCTCTGCAAACATCTTCAATAGTCCCAGAAGATTTCTCAGGTTTACATCCTCACCAAGGACGATTCCTTCTGTCTGGTAGAAGTCTGCGCCATGGGTTGCGTCAACCTGGTCATAGCGGAAGCAGCGTACGATTCCGAAATACTTTCCTGGAACCTTGGCTGAAGTAAGCTGATGGGCTGAAAGCACGGTGCCCTGGCTTCTAAGGACCTGACGGCGGGTGAATTCATGGTCAAACTTATATCCCCAGCCTCTGCTTCCTGTATTTCCACCGTTTTCATGGGTCTCTGCAACTCTGCTGAGCCATGGTTCCTGGATTTCCTTGCAGTGTACAGGATCCTTTACGTAGTATACATCGTGGATGTCACGGGCAGAGTGGAACTGAGGCATGAAAAGTGCGTCTCCATTCCAGAACTCATTCTCCACAAGTGGACCGTCGAACTCTTCGAAGCCCAAGGAAGTAAGCTTATCCTTGACCCACTGGAGATAGTCTCCATAGGCATTGTGACGTCCAGGAATAAGACGGGATGTGGGGGCATTGATTCCATAGGGGCGGAAGCTTCCGTTCTTCCAGGAACCTGAAGCAAGCATTTCAGCTGTCAGGACACCGAACTCCTCACCTGTGATGTTGGCTTCAAGTACAGCTTTCTTTACACTCTCTCCCTTATCTGTAAGGGCATATGTGATCTCCTCCCTTTCAACATACTTGAAAGGAGATGAGGAAGCGCCTCTCTTCTTTGCCATCTGGGAGATTGCAGCCTTCTCTTCCTCAGAGAGCTGGTCCTCTTCCAAAAAGCCCTTCTCTACAGCCTTCTTCAGCAGTGAGCTCTGGACCACAACTTCCCTGGGAAGCTCATCCTTTGCTATTTCTGCCTTCCTCTCTCCGTTAAGTCTTGTGACTCCACTCTTAGACAACAGTCCGAAAGCTGATCCTACATCGCTCTTCTCAAGCTTAAGGGCTTCTGCAATCTCAGGCATTGTGTGAGGACCGTTGTCGCGAATAAATGTAAAGATGCGTTCTACGGGCATGCCGGACTTTTCCTGGTCCCTGCCCAGATCTGTGAGTTCGTAGAGAACTCTTCTGGTCCTTCCTGTCTCAAGGAGGCACTCCTTCGCACTTAACCAGGAAAATGCCTGGTTGCACTGTCCAACCTTATAGTCCAGCTCCTTGATGATTCTCTCTGCGGTGATCTCTTCACCTTTGGAGACATGCCTAAGAAGCTTCACTTCCAGTGGATGCAGATTCTTTACATCAATATCCATTATATTTCTCCTGCGGGTTCAAATGACCCATACTACCAATGTTAACTCAAAGGGAAAGAAAATTAAAAGAGTCCAATAGAGAAGAGACTGAGATTGATGCAACACCATCCTCATCCACTTCCCTGTCCCTTATGACCACTACTGTATATGAAGGGGAATTCTCCCTTGCAAGCCACACTTTTCTCTCGTCTTCGCTTTCCAGACCCAGGACGATGAGGAATCTTCTTCCCTCCCTGGAAGCCAGAAGGGAGAATCTCTCTCCCTTGTATTCAGGAATGTAGATTATGTATTTTTCGCTGGAAAGCTTCTGATAGAGCCATCTTTCAAGCTTATCCCTGGGAGAGACAGTCCAGGGCCTTTCTACAGCATTGTAGGGAAGGAAGATCTCCACTTCCTCTCCTGTGGTGGCATTCTTCTCCGTGTCATAGACAGGAACTATGACAGAGGATGAGAAAAGGTCCAGAGGCACCTCAGGAGAAAAGAGAATGGACATTTCTTCTGCCGTCACAGCTTCTCTCCTATAAGACTATCTGCTTCCTTCAATATCCTTTCCCTGTTGGGAAGAGCTTCATATTCCAGCTTTCTTGAAAAGGCCAAGGGCATATCCAGGGCGGAGACCACCCTGATTTCAGCCTTTATGCCCTCTTCCATGATTATTCTGATTATGCTTTCTGCAACGGAGCTCTGGAGAGGAACATTCTCCACAATCAGTACCTTTCCTATTTTCCTTGCCCACTTCTTTATGGCTTCCTCGTCAAGAGGCTTCAGTGAGCATAGATCCAGGAAGGTGGCCTCATAGCCAGAGAGAGCCTGAAGAGCTTCGCAATAACCTCTGGAGTATCCGATGACAAGGAGCTTGTCTCCCTTCTCCTCCACCAATGCCTTTCCAATAGGAAGAATGGCTGAACTGTCCCCAATTTCACCTTTATTGCCATAGAGGGCCTTGTGTTCAAAGAACACTACAGGACACTCTTCCTTCACAGCGGCCTTCAATAGGGCCTTTGCGGTCCATGGGGAGCTTGGGGCGCATACCTTAAGTCCCGGTACATTAAGGAACATGGCTTCAGGGCAGGCTGTGTGCTGGGCTCCGTGTCCCGTTCCTCCACCCATGGCCGTACGGACCACCATGGGGCACTTTAGCTGGCCGCCGGACATGAAATAGGTCTTGGCTCCATGGTTTATCACAGCGTCGGAGGCAAGAGTCATGAAATCTGCATACATGATCTCCACCATAGGCCTTTCTCCCAGCATTGAGGCTCCCGTGGCCATACCGGAGAAGGCTTCCTCGCTTACAGGAGTCTCCAGCATCCTGTCTCCCCAGGTTTTATAAAGCTCTCCTGTAACTCCAAAGCAGCCTCCGTAGGCTCCTATATCTTCGCCCATTAGAGTAGCCCTTTCGTCATCTTCAAAGATTTCAGCTATGGCTTCCCTTACAGCTTCCCTATAGGTTCCCTGATGGTTTTCCTTTCCAGGAGAGAATTCAATGTTCACATTCTCTGGGGTGACCAAAGAGGAGGCTTCCTCCAGACTAAGGATCTCATCCTTGGTTTCCCAGGCTCTTCTCCAGGCATCCAGCACATCCTTTTCAGCTTCCGCCCTGATTTCTTCGATCTTCTCTTCAGCAAGAAGGCAATTTCCAACGAGATAGCGGGAGAAGGCATGGATAGGATCCTTCTTTCTCCACTCTTCCTCCTCTTCCCTGGTTCTGTAGAGAAGCTTATCTGATTTGCTGTGGCCGCAGAGGCGGTAGGTATCCACTTCCAGGAAATATGGCTTTCCTTCCTCTTCAATGTATTTCCTTGCTTCCTTCACAGCTCCATAGACGGAAAGGATATCGTTGCCGTCCACCTTTCTGTGGGCCATGGAGTATCCTTCGGCCCTGGAATGGATGGAGGAAGTGGAGATGACTCTTTCCGTAGGAGCACTCATGCCATAGTGGTTGTTCTCCATATAGAAAAGGAGAGGAAGATTCCACACTGAAGCAAGATTCATCATTTCATGGACGCTTCCTCTGCTGGAAGCTCCGTCGCCGAAGATGGCCACAGAGATATTGCGGCTCTTCTGCCGTTTCAAGGCAAAGGCCACCCCACCTGCAATGGGGACACCGGAGCCCACAACAGCCGACGAGCCCAGGTTATAGTGCTCTACGTCTGTCATATGCATGCTTCCACCAAGGCCCTTGCATAAGCCGTGCCTGGAGCCAAGCATCTCTGAGAACATGGCAGCCATATCGGAGCCGTAGGCAATGTTGAAACCATGACAGCGATGGGTAGGAACAATCCAGTCCCCTTGGTCCAAGGCCAGGGCAAGGCCCACATGGGATGCTTCCTGTCCGATGGAAAGATGTGTCGTTCCATAGAGATTCCCAAGGGAAAACTCCTCCTGGAGCTTCTCTTCAAAGAATCTAGATCTATACATAAGCCCTAGAGCTCTAATGAAATCCATATTTCCCCCGAAACATTAGGGTAGATGCAAAACATGGAAGGGTCAAGTTTCATATGCCTCCACTTACTTGAAACCCACTCTCAGAGCCTACTTTTCCCCTTTTCCTCTCCATAGGAGCACTGTCTCTTCAACTGCAGCAAAAAGCGCCACAGCTGTAATCACAGAAGTTGAAAGCGTGGAAGGGACAAAACCAAGGGAAAGGGGAAGAAGGAAAAGAAGAAAGCCTGTAATCTTGTCTGCTGTCGTATGGAGAGGCTCCCTTCCCTTGAGAAAAGAGTGAAGCAGATTGGCCACCCTTACCAGAAGGACAATCATGACTGGAGCCCAAAGAAGAGGAGGAAGGCAGAGGGACGGAATGATCTTTATGGCAGAGGATAGGAAGAAGACTCCATCTGCAAGACTATCCAGCTTCGCTCCTCTGGCGCCCGCCGTCCCTGTAGCCCTTGCAACAAAGCCGTCTGCCATATCTGTAACTCCTCCGGCAATGTAGAGGGCAAGAAAGGGAAGAGATGGGAAAGGAAGGAAAAGGAGAAGAATGGACAGGAATATTCTTGAAATTGTAATTAGATCCGCCATAGTCTTCTCCTGAAAAAATTACCGGAAAAACAGAGGGAGAAACCTCATCATTTCATAATACAAAATAAGGTAAGTCCATTCCCCACTTCCATCTTTTTTTATATCATAAGAAAGTATTTGGAGGAATTAATGCAGCTTACCATCCCACCTCTCACAAAGGACTTGAAGAGAGTTCTCGTCGATGCAGACACCATCAGAAGCAGAGTAGACGAGCTCGCCGCAGAAATCAACAGAGACTACAAGGATATTACGGAACCACTGGTGCTGGTAGGAGTACTGAAAGGTTCCGTATTCTTTTTGACTGACCTGGCAAGAAAGCTTAGGGTCCCTCATATCATCGACTTCATCGCCATTTCAAGCTATGGCAAGAATGGAGACAAGCGTGGAGAGGTCAGATTCCTCATGGATACCAGGGAAAGCATAACAGACCGCCATGTCCTCATCGTTGAAGACATCCTGGACAGCGGCCACACTCTCTCTTACCTTACCCAGAACTTTGAGGCACGCCATCCTCTTTCTGTGAAGAAGGCTGTTTTCCTGGATAAGCCTGCCCGCCATGAAGTAGAGACAGAAATCCACTACAAGGGCTTCGACATCCCTGATGTGTGGGTAGTAGGATATGGACTTGACTATAAGGAAGAGTACAGGACTCTTCCATACATTGCGGAAATGATTCCGAAGAATTGAGGAGAATAGAAAATGTCTGTTAATTGTGTAATCGGTCTCCAGTGGGGAGACGAAGGAAAAGGCAGAATCGTAGATTATCTGGCCCAGAAGGCTGATATGGTCATCCGCTTCCAGGGTGGAGACAATGCCGGACACACTGTAGTCAACGAAAAGGGTAAGTTCGGACTTCACATTCTCCCTTCAGGAATCTTCAATGACGACACCATGAACATCGTCGGAGCAGGAACTGTAGTGAACTTCGACAGAATGCACTCCGAACTGGAAGATATCGAGAAGGTTACAGGAGAGAAGATCGAAAGCGTCTTCATCGACGAAAGGGCCCACATCATCATGCCTTACCACATGGCTCTGGACGGAGCTGAGGAAGGAAAGAGAAGCGAAGGGGAGAAGATCGGCACCACAAAGAGAGGAATCGGCCCCTGCTATCAGGATAAGGCTGCCAGATGCGGAATCCGCGCCGCTGACCTTCTGGATGAAGAAATCCTCAAAAAGAGACTGGGCGCTGTACTTCCAAAGAAGAACAGGGAGCTGGAATACTATGGTCTTCCGACCTATACTCTCGAGGAACTTCTTGACCTCTGCAGAAAGTGGAGAGAAGAGTTCGGAAACCACATCATCGATACCAACCCTGCTGTAAGGGACGCTGTCGAAAGTGACAAGAACATCCTTCTTGAAGGCCAGCTTGGAATCATGAGAGACAATGACTGGGGCATCTACCCCTACTCCACTTCCTCCAACCCAACAGCCGGCGGCGGCTGCAATGGAGCAGGAATTCCTCCAAGAGCCATCGACAGAGTCTATGGAGTTGCAAAGGCATACTCCACTTCCGTAGGCGGCGGCCCATACATGACAGAGCTCTTCGATGAGACAGCAGATAAGCTGAGAGCCATCGGACACGAATTCGGAGTAACCACAGGTCGTCCTCGCCGCTGCGGCTGGTTCGACGCTGTAGCCTGCGACTACGCATGCTGGATGAATGGCGTCACAGATGTGTGTCTCACCAAGATCGATGTCCTGGACACCTTCCCGATTCTGAAGGTCTGCACAGGATATATGATTGACGGCGAATACTACTCCTATCTTCCTGAAACAAGACTTCAGGAAAGGGCAAAACCAATCTATGAAGAGTTCGAAGGCTGGATGGAAGACACCACTAGCGCAAGAAAGTGGGAAGACCTTCCAAAGAAGTGCCAGGATTTCATCCTGTCTCTGGAAAAGCTCATCAAGACTCCAATCACTCTCATCAGCGTAGGACCTGAGAGAGACCAGCTCATCATCAGGGAGAAATAGGCGAGATGGCAGAGGTATTTGACCATACCATATATGAAAGCCCCCTTTCCTGGCGCTACGGCTCGGAAGAAATGAAGGAAATCTTCTCAGAAGTCCATAAAAGGAAGCTTCTGAGAAGAGTCTGGATTGCCCTGGCAAGGGCTGAGGCCAAGGCTGGAATTGTCAGAATGGACCAGGTGGAGGAGCTTGAGGAGCATAAGGACGAAGTCGATATAGCCAAGGCTTCGGAAATCGAAAGCCTGATCCACCATGACCTTATGGCTGAAATCAAGACCTACGCTTCCCAGTGTCCCAAGGCTGGAGGCATAATCCATATGGGTGCAACCAGCATGGATGCCCTTGACAATGCAGACGCCGTCAGATTCTCAGAGGCCCTGGACCTTACCCTTTCCCGTCTGGACGATCTTATCTCCGCCCTTTCAGAGAAGGCGGAGGAGCATAAGGCTACAGCCACCATGGCCTTCACCCACATACAGCCTGCGGAGGTCACCACCATCGGCTACAGGCTTTCCCAGACCATCCAGGATCTTCTTGACGACAGGGAGCAGCTCCTCTTTGTAAGAAGGAATATCAGGGGAAAAGGAATGAAGGGAGCTGTGGGAACTGCCGCCTCCTACGCAGAGCTGTTGGAAGGAACAGGCATCAGCGCCATGGAAATGGAGGAAATGGTAATGGAAGAGCTGGGGATCAAGGCCTACGATGCCGCAACCCAGATCTACTCCAGAAAGCAGGACCTGAGGATCATTGAAGTTCTATCCTCCATTTCCTGCACTCTCCATAAGTTCAGCCTGGATTTCCGTATTCTCCAGTCTCCACCTATCGGAGAATTCTCCGAGCCCTTCGGAAAGATGCAGGTAGGCTCCTCAGCAATGCCTTTCAAGCGTAATCCCATCAACAGCGAGAAGATAGACTCACTTTCCCGCATAGTTGAGAACGCTTACCAGAGCGCCTGGAACAATGCAGCCAATACAGTGCTGGAAAGAAGCCTTGACGACTCTGCCAATAGGCGCATCTTCATCCCTGAGTCCTTCATTGCCCTGGATGAAATTCTTCTGACAGAGCTTAAGGTGGTGAAGGGAATGAACATCCATAGTTCAGCCACCAGGCGCCTTATGGACAGCTATGGGGTCTTTGCATCCACTGAGCGCGTCCTTATGGAACTGGGTAAGCGTGGAGCAGACAGGCAGGAGATGCATGAGATCATCAGGGAGGAAAGCCTTAAGGCCTGGGCCCTGGTCCAGGAAGGAAAGGAAAATCCACTGAAAAGAAATCTCATGGAAAACGAAGCCATCCTGAAATATCTGGAAAAGGAAGAGATAGAGAAGGCCCTTGACGCTTCCGACTATATCGG
>JAEDOD010000129.1 GCA_016302165.1 Sphaerochaetaceae bacterium | reverse complement strand
TCCATAATCTCTTTCCCCTTATCCTTAAGATTAGTGTAGCACAAAGCAAGGTTGAATGCATCTTCACTTACTTTTTTTCTTATTTCATCAATCTTTTCAAATATAATCATCTTCTCAGATACTTCCATATTTCTATCAGAACACTTCAAAGCCATAACAGCAAACTTGATGTCATCATTCATTCCCTGAAGCTGTTCATCACTGATGTCCATCATGTTGATGACAGGAATCCTATAGTGGGGAAGAAATTCCTTGATCTGAGAATTCTCCCCGACATTATAGTCATCGAAGGCCCACATGTCTCTTTCGAACCTGTATTTGTCCCATCCAACAAGGCAAGTTATTACAGGGATCCTTCTTCCATCCTTTCCCTTCGGCTTCATATAGGAAATAGCATTGTAGAGGTTGATTCTCTCCCTCATGTTCCCTGTCTTTGTGCTCTGGTTCTCAATGCAGAAGTAAATGAAGTTTCCATCGCTCTTCATCACGCCCATCTTCTTCAAGTCTCTGATGCGCTCTACAGAAAGCTTCAGATTACTGTCTGCTTCACTCTTCTTCCCACTAAATCCTAAGGCAGCACTGGTCTCCTCCAATATCATGGCAATCTCTCTGGAATCACAGTCCCTTAGTGTGGATGGATCTACAAGCTTGAAGCCTGAAGAAGCATTGAATACTTCTGCAAAGTTTTCATTCCTCCTCAGGAAATTGTATTGGGCATTGTTGTATTTGTTGTTTATGTAATCCACATCTCCTCCTAGAACAATAACGCAGTTTTTTCAGGAAATGACTCGATTTTCAGAGAAGATTCCAGGAAAAAAGGATTTTTAACGCATTAAGCCACATCTACTGAAGAAGCCGACAGTTATTCCAGATAAGGGGCAAAGAGTTTCTACCCAACAAAAGAGGGATATGATAATCTCTTTCCTGAGATGAAGATTGTAGTCATATTGTTTATCTGCCTGATACTCCATTTTCTCAGGGAATACAGAAGCCACAGAAAGAATGTGGAAAGGATTCCCTTGAGAATACTTGTCAACGGAACAAGAGGAAAGACTACAGTAACAAGAATCATAACATATGCTCTCCAGGAAAGCGGCATGAAGACAGTGGGAAGAAGTAGCGGAAGCAGCCTGGAGATAATCCATAGCGACGGCAAAGTCGAGAAAGTCGAAAGAAGGAGAAGGGCCAATATCCGGGAGATGATTCCCTTCTTCCGCTTGGCTCTGGAAGAAAAGGCTGAAGCTGTAGTAGTGGAAGACATGGCCCTGACGGAAGAGAACCAGCGAGTCTTGAGAGATAACCTTGTGAAGCCAGACATAGTAGTCATCACCAACACCTATATTGACCACGTACCGGAAATGGGCAGGACGACAGAGGAGACAGCCTGGTGCCTTTCAAGGTCTGTTCCATCCTCCGCCCTTCTCTACACCACAGAAGACTATTACCAGAAGTATTCTTCCAATGTAAGGAAAGTGGAGGCAGAAGCTCCACCTTCCTCCTCACCTATTCCTCTCCACCCGTCCACCTGGGCCATTGCAAAGAGAGTCCTTCTGGATCTGGGAGTAAAGGAGGAGACAATCCTTTCTGCCCTCAATCGGCTTCCTGAAGAAATAGGCCTGATGAAGGAGATAGCACTTTCCTCCTCGTCAATCCTTATTCCCACATTCAGCGTCAACGACAGAGAGTGTATGAGGCTTACCATATTGGAGGAAATGGAAAAGCATCCTGGGATGAAATGTGAAGTTGTATTCAACAACAGGAAAGACAGGGAGCATAGAGTCATCCTTCTGGAGGAGGTACTTTCCTCCATAGAAAAAGACAGGCGGCCTTCTGTTATGGTAATAGGCGACTACAGAGGCAAAGTCTCTTTTCATTTGAACAGAAGAGGCTTCGATGCCCTGCCCTTCTCCCTGGAGGAAGCTATGGAGAGGATGAAGACCCAGGATAATACCCTATTCATAGGCCTAGGAAATATTAAAGGTGAAGGAGAGAAGCTTCTCTCCATATTAGAGGAGGAGAAGTAATGCTATTTTCTACAGTTGCACTAAGCGTAATCCTTAGCTTCCTTGTTACAGAACTGACAGGCCTCCTTACAGGTGGCATGGTCAGCGCTGGCTATCTTGCCTTCTACTTCTCCGAGCCCATGAGGATCCTCTCAACTTTTCTCCTGAGCGCCCTCATAGCCTTAATCCTCCGCCTTTCGAGGGAATTCCTTATTCTCTATGGTAGGCGCCGCTTCATGCTTTCCATTCTCCTTTCGATTCTTTTTGTCTATGCGCTGGAGAAGGCATACTTCATTCTGTCGCCCCTATCCCTGGACCTTAGAGTAATCGGGTACATAATCCCTGGTCTCATTGCCAACGATATGGAGAAGCAGGGAATAATCAGGACTTCCCTTGCTCTCATAATCGTGACAGCCCTTGTGAAGCTTCTTTCTATCCTCGGTGGACTATTATGAAATATAGGCCTCTGAAGATAAGCATCCACTATATCCTTATACTTGCCCTTATTCTGGTTCTGGGCCTTTCCATTACCATTCTCCTTGGAGAAAGGGAAGCAAATGAATATGAAGAGGCCCAGAGAAATGCAGCTGAAAGGATGGAGAGAATTGAAGCATTCATCAAGGAGAGCATTACAGAAAAAGGTATATCGCTGGAGGCCAAGGACCTTAACGGGACAGGCCTCATCGGTCCAGACTTCACACCTCTCACTTCAACCATGGGAGAGGAAGGCGCAAAGAGAAGCTCCCTTAACCCTGAGTTCGCAGCTCTTATGGTCCGTTATTTCCATGATGCAGGACTAGAGAAGGGAGACACTGTAGCCATAGGCTCAAGCGGATCCTTTCCTGGTTTCCTTATAGCAACTCTTGCAGCCACTGAGGAGCTGGGGCTGAAGGCGAAAGTAATTGCAAGCCTGGGTTCCTCCATGTATGGAGCCACCAGAGTTGAATACAACCTTTTCTCGATTCTTGAAGACATAGAGAGAAGTGGAGAAGCTGAGTTTGAACTCTTAGGAGTATCCTGCGGAGGAGAAGGCGACAGAGGCGGAGGCGCCATGGAAGGCTTTCTATATGAAGGTTCCGCCATTCTTAGCTATGAGATTACAAAAGCGGAAGCTGAAAGGACAGGAGCTTACTTCATCCATGAAGACTCTATATCTCAAAGCATAGAGGTCAGAAGGGAGCTTTATGGAGCGGACGTAGACATATTCGTAAACATTGGAGGAGCATCCCCTAACCTGGGGACAGGTTCCTATTCACTGGATTTTCCTCCAGGCCTGGTCATGGGAGGAGTAAGAATACCGGAAGGAAAAGAAAGAGGCCTGGTCTTCGAGTATCTTGAGGAGGGGATTCCTGTAGTGAACCTGTTGTCTGTAAAGAAAATCTGCCAGGAGAACTCAATAGTCTTCGATCCTGTACCGCTACCCTCCTCTTCTTCATCCTCTGTCTACTCCACCATTTCCTACAACAAATGGATAGTTGCCATTACTCTTCT
>JAEDOD010000128.1 GCA_016302165.1 Sphaerochaetaceae bacterium | reverse complement strand
AATAACCAAGGCTATTCCAACCTTTCAATAGTTTCCTCTCCCTCAAGGACAAGCAAATCCCAGGATTCTTAGTTTCTGCTTCCATATTTGGCATTAATCCATCAGAAAGCCACAGAGGCGGAATATCATCAGAAGGCTACGCCCCTTCCTTGACAAGTATACTTGGCAGATGTTATATCTATTCGCGCCAAGCATACTTGGCAAATGGAGGTCTCATGACAAGAGAGGAAATCCTTGAGAAAAGCCGCAGCGAAATGCAGGGCAAGGATATTGTCGACATGGAAATATCCAGAAAAGCAATAGTGGTCGGCTGGATAATAGCTGTGGTCCTGGCAATGATTGTCACAATAATTGATGCTATTGTGTATTCACGTCTACCTGTAGAAATACTATTTGCAGTATTGGGAGGGCTGGCCACAGTTTTCTGGATCAAATACTTTAAGCTGCATAAGCGCCATGAGCTATTAGTGGCAGCATTATACACAGTCTCATCATTGTGCTTCCTTATTGCCTGGATTTTACATATTGTTGGATAAGGCCATGGATAAGGAACTAGTACTGAAGAACAGGATCAAGGAAGTGAGAATGGAGAAGGGACTCTCCCAGGCGGGGCTTGCGGAAATGGTGGGCGTCTCCAGAAACACCATAAGCTCCATAGAGACAGGGCAATACTCTCCCACAGCAAAGCTGGCCCTTATCCTGTCTCTAGCCCTGGAGAAGAAGTTTGAAGAGCTCTTCTACTTCTGAAAACGGGATGGTCAACTTAAATATCCAACTATCTCGTCAAGCTTTGCCAATGCCAGGCGTCTTCCTTCATCATATACAGCCTGAAGCCTTTCCGGGTCCTTCTCTGTCTTTCCTACCTCCAGAGGCTTTTCAGGCCGGAGCACATAGACCTTGCCCTCCTTCTCCAAAGCTTTCAGCCTTTCTGTCTCACTGTTATACACATCGTGGCGGATGGCCATGGCGCTGCTGATTCCCTTTCTTTTTCCCCTGTAGAGAATCTTGAATATGGGCAGAAGGCTTTCCTTACCTTTAACGTAATCGTAGGGCTGGGTAAGGATAACGAGAGTCCTGTCCACATTCCGGGAGAGCATGAAGTCAAAAGGAATGGGATCCGCAATGCCTCCGTCCAATAGCTCCCTTCCCTTCACCTTTACTGGTCTGGAGACTATGGGCATAGAGGCGCTGGCCCTCATTAAAAGCATATCATCTCCCCGTCCGTCATCCATAAGGTCATAGCGTGCCTTTCCGCTCTCCACATCTGTGGTCACACACCAGAACTCCATAGGATTCTTCTTGAAGCTATCGTAGTCGAAGGGGTCCAGCACATTTGGTAGCTCATCGTAGCAGAACGCAGCGCCATAAAGATCCCCTGTAGTAAGGAGGGACCAGAAGGAACAGTAGCGTCGGTCCCGGGAGAAGCGTTTATTGTATCTGAGGGCTCTACCTAGCTGCCGAGTCTTATAGTTGCAGCCGAAGACTGCCCCGGCAGATACTCCTACAGCTGAATCGAATTCAATGCCTTTCTCAAGAAAGACATCCAATATGCCACAGGTGAACATGCCGCGCATGGCCCCGCCTTCCAAAACCAGTCCTTTTCTCATAGGCAAAACTTACTTCTTTCAGGAAGAAAATGGAACATCTTCATTTTTGGAATCTTTGGCCCGATGTCTATGGATTCCATAAAATGGGTGTCTTCATCGATTGCTGGAAAAGGAATCCGTTATCCCTTCAGATTTCTGAGGGCCTCCGGATTATCTTTGACTATCGCTTTTAACTTGAGGCAATCATCCATTTCCCTACAATCGGCACAGGTTTCAAAGCCTTTCTTCAGAGCGCACTGACGAATCTCACAAAAGCTTTCACAGAAAACTGTCTTCACTCCTTCTCCACGGCATCCCTGACAGTTGATATTCTCCGGAAGTATCAATACATGGTTCAGCTCTGACCATGCCTTTGCTGTCTTTTCCCGTAAAGCCTGGTCAGAGTGCAATGTGGCAAGGTAAGCATCGCACTTCTCGCAGTCCAGACCGCAGTATCCAATCATTTTCCTCATAGATCAACCTCTCCTATCTCTTTCCCAGGTATCGGAATACACGACTACGGTATTCCAGGTATTCATCTCCGAAAACAGCTGTCAGATAGTTCTCCTCCTGCAGAATCTGCAGGTGCAGCATGACAACTGCAAAAATAGTGAACATGACTGTCAGGCCATTGCAGAACATCAGGGTCACGCCTATGTACTGAAGGTCAAAGCCTAGGAAGGCAGGATTCCTGCTATATGCAAAGACACCACCGGTAATAAGCTTGGTCCTGTCCTTTTCAGGAATACCAGCGCGCCAGCTATCCTTCATCGAGATCACGGCAGACAAGAAGACAAGGTCCCCCAACATTCCCACTAAAAACCCTGTAAACCGGGCATTGGCCCCCAGGTGGCTCCAGCCCATGGCTATGGACAATAGATCGGCTGGAATGATTCCCACTGTCGCAATCCCCATAAGTGTCTCCACCATATGGATCTTCGAATCCTTTCTGCTTCCAATCTGCATGGTTTTGATGCCCTGCCTTTTCTGGGACCATTGCTTGACTAGGTATATGCCGTAGAATAGTCCCATTACAACTAAAGCCAACAGGGCGTATGGCATATTCTCTTCCAATGTAATCTTCATTTATCCTTTTCCTCATACGGTCTGTTCCAGGAACCGATCTCTATGATATTCCCCTCCGGGTCAGCAATGAAGCATGTCCTCTGACCCCATGGCTCAGTAGTAGGTGACATCAAAGACACAGCCCCATTGCGGATTGCGTTTTCATACTCCTCGTCCACCTCAGAAAATGTATCCACATAGAGAGCCATCTCCGAGTGGGCATTGACACCCTTCAGGTATTCATATCTTCTGTCTGTCAGTTTTTCGAAGTCCTTTCGTCCATATAGAAGAAATAAGGTTCCATCCTTCACGAGGTATACATTGTCTGTATTTTCCTCTTCCTTGATCTCAAATCCCAATACATCCCTATAGAACCGGATCATTAAGGCCATATCCCTGACAAATAATCCATAACCGTCCAATCTCACATCGTCACTCCTCTTATCCATACATACGTAAGAACTGCCATATTCCTATCCATCAGAATAACCCTGTCTGGACTGCAATTTCACCAGCTCCCTATTCACTAACTACTCGACTATCAGTATTCTCCTTGCCCTGCAGATATCCCGTTTATGGAACAGTCTTCTTTACCATTTAACAGCATCATCGGCATTCAAGGATAGTCTCTGTCATCTTTATCCCAATTATTCCTGATAAATATCATCAAGGTTTCCAATATAGCCTGCCTGATGCCAAAAAATGGATGTAAAGAGTTGTCTTAAAGCTTCAAACAGCATCAGCAATCCGGAAAAAGGAAGTTGCCCGAAACCATAGACAATGATATTCGGGCAACAGGGGGGACAAGGTATTATGGTTTCTATAGGCTTTGGATATGCCACCCTCTTAAAGACTAGTGGGTGACATAGTATACCCTCATCTAAAGTACTTA
>JAEDOD010000127.1 GCA_016302165.1 Sphaerochaetaceae bacterium | reverse complement strand
AAATCGTCTTCATTCCACTCCATTGTGTTGTATGATTACGAGGCAAAGGAACAGAAATGCAGGAATACTGGGATATATACGATATAAACAGGAACAAGACTGGCCGCACCATGAAGAGAAACGACTGGCACATGAAGGAAGGTGATTACTACATCTCTGTGCTGGGAGTAGTCAGAAGGAGTGACGGCAAATTTCTCATTACACAGCGAGTAATGACCAAGGAGTGGGCTCCAGGCTGGTGGGAGATTCCCGGAGGAGCCGTCAAGGCGGGAGAGAGCTCACTGGAAGCTGTCATAAGGGAAGTAAGGGAAGAGACAGGACTTGATGTGTCCGGAAAGAAGGGGGGATATCAGTTCTCTTACCATAGGGAGAACAAGGGACAGAACTACATTGTGGATATATACCGCTTCGACATGGATGCAGGAGAAGAGGATCTGAGGCTTCAAAAGGAGGAGACCATGGGAGGAAAGTTCGCTTCCCTGGAGGAAATCAAGGAGATTGCAGCCAAGGGGGAATTTCTCCACTACGACAGCATCAGGAAGGTCTTTGAGGATTAGGCAAAGCAATTCCTTTTAATTTAAATATTTAGCATAATAGGGAGCCATTCTTTAGAAAAAAGCTCCCTATTCTATTGCTGTATCAGCAGATGACGTTTATTTGCTGTCCTTCCATCCATGCCCTGAGGTTCTCAAAGACAATCTCTGCCCTAAGGCTCATGGACTCCTTGGTTGCAAAGGCCACATGGGGAGTCAGGAGTGTGTTGGGAGCTGAAAGAAGTGGAGTATCAAGAGATAAAGGCGGCTCCTTATCAAATACATCCACCAAGGCTCCTCTTATTTCTCCCTTCTCCAGGGCCTCGCATAGAGCCTTCTCATCAACTACCGGACCACGTGCAACGTTTACAAGTATTGCACTACTCTTCATTCTCTCCAGTTCCTTCTCTCCAATCAGTCCCCTAGTCTCAGGAGTCAGAGGACAGTGGAGTACAATGATGTCTGAAGACGCCAAAAGCTCATCCATCTCAACTTCCCTTACGTAGGAAGGGGCATCACTATGCCTGGACCGGGAGCAAGCCAGAATCTTGGCGCCTAGACAATTGAATATCTCTGCCGTGCGCCGTCCAATCTTCCCCAGGCCCACTATGCCGACTGTCTTACCCTTGACTTCATTTCCCACCAGGCCTGTCTTGTCTTTTCCATTTCTGCATCTTTCCTCAACCTTGGAAATATTCCTCATGAAGGAAAGGACCATGCCCAGCACCAGCTCCGACACAGCTTCATTGGAGTAACCGGAAGCATTTGAGACAGCGATTCCCTTCTTTTTTGCTGCATCCAGACCCACATGGTCTGTTCCTGTGAATGCCACATCAATGAACTTCAGAGAGCCGCTTTTTGCTATGACAGAGGAAGGGAAAGGCATGTTGGCTATGATAGCCGCATCCGCTCCATCCAATTCTGAGAGAAGCACATTCTCATCCAGGCTCCTTTCGTAGTGGACGAACTCCACTCCCTTTTCCAGAAATGGCTTCTCCAATGACAACAGTTCTTCTTCCCCTATTCCAAGACTTTCCAATATGGCAACTTTCATTCCATTACTCCTTTTTATTCCAGTATATGACAGCAAGAATCATAGGGTCTTATTATTTTTGTTATTTAGCCTAATATGCAACTAGAGGTGGAACCATATTCTACTTCCACTTTCCCTTTTAGGTTTCCTATTGTACGATTGCCTTCATACTCCAGCTTGGTTATGGAGGATTAGATCTATACCCTTATTGAGGAAATCTTAATTTATGAGCTCCTGGAACGGAGTAAGCTTCCTGCTTCCATTTTTCCGCAGTTGCCATGTCCGGTAACCTTGAAATCCTTCTTCTTGAGAGTACTGACCCTCTGGTGAGAAATATGCAGTACCTTTGCCAGCTCGGCGTGGTTCCATTTGCCTAGATTGACTATCACATCAATAACATCCAGGCCAAACTCCACTATGATTGGCGCCAAAGTTATGGATAGGACTATGAAAAGAAAAGAAGATGCTACGGATACTATCAAGGTTTTGAAAAAGACTAGGGTCCGTCTTTTGTCAGGCATAAGGATTGTGGGGTATCCAAGCCATTACCCAAATATTGGAAATATCAGCAAAAATCTGAAAAGAACACTTTACTTCAGAGATTTCCAATTATCCTTCCAAGAGTACTTGTCCACAGGGAAAAGAGCTTCATCTGACTATCCTCCCTTCCCTTTCACATTGGCCTGAGAACTGTCTATTCTACGTTAAAACCCATTTCCTTCATCTTGGCCATCAATTCATCAAGAGAGAAGTTTCCTTCCTTTATGGCTTGCTGTATTCCTGGACCAAAGGATATGTTAATAGGTCCCTTATAATCCTTCATGGAGCTTTTCCCTAACTCATCTGGAGTCCACCCCCTATTGGTATACAGATGTGATCTGTTATTGAATTTCATGATCAAGGATAAAAGCTTCTCGCTTTCTTTATCATTAAGATTAACTCCAACGTCCCCCAGATCCTCATAAATCATGGGGATCAATCTTGTGAGAGGGAGCCAACCGGTAAAGACACAGATTCTTAAAAAGGCGAAGATGTTTTCAGCTGTGGTTCCACTCTTACGATCCCAGAATTCCTTTAACTGCCTTTCCTGATATTTCGAGAGACCATTCTCACTTCCACTGGTGATTGAATTCAGAAAAAGCTGATCATAGTATGTCAGACAGTGGATATCCTTCAGTTTCTTTCCCTGATGGGGAGAAGGTCTGGAAAGATTTTTTTTCCACCTGTCTACCAAAACAGGAGAGTCAGCCCTCAAGTTCTCGATGAAATGAATCAGCTCCTTCTCCTCTTCGCTTACCACATGTCCTTTCAGCTCAAGAAGGTTTTCCGGTACATAGAAGGGCTTATTATAGGTTTCATTTTCCACTACATAGAATACTTGCTTATTCACAATGTCCATTATCTCTCGGTAGACGATGATCCTTTCTTCAAGAATCCTTGGCTCTTCCTTGTAAAGTTCATCGATTTCGTAGACGTAATAGTCATGGATTTCACGACGGGCAATGGAAGAGAAAGATGTGATATCCTTTCTGTGGATTCTAAGGGTAGCAACTTTCCCTGCATACTCTCTATATACTTCCCACAGTTCTTTTAGGGAAATGATGCCATAAAGGGCAGCAGCCCCGTCAAAAAGCTTCCTCAGGAACTCAATCTTTTCGTCCGATAGTCCTGATTCCTTATACATCCTGTCTAATGTTTTCTGCGATAACGGCTTTGGATATGACATATTCCCTCCAGAATGGCTTCTTTAGAATAAAAGAGAAATGAACGTTATCTCAAGCATTATCTTTTCCTGAAGTCCTGACTTCAGACACTTTGTAACTACCGTCCAGAAGTTTAAGGACACAATCAAGCTCGTCGCTGAAAATGTTGCTTTCTATCATCATATCATTATGCTTCCAAAGCAATGACGGAAGCATCTGATAATAGGAGTCTGGTTTCTCGATTTTCAATGCAAAGAAATAATAGGATGCTATACTCAGAAAAA
>JAEDOD010000024.1 GCA_016302165.1 Sphaerochaetaceae bacterium | reverse complement strand
TTAATCCTGGAATGAAGTGATGAAGGCTCTGGTCCTCTCCTCCTTAGGAGAAACAAATAGGGTCTCAGGCTCACCCTCCTCCACAATGTATCCATTCTCCATGAATATGGCCCAGTCGGAAATACTTCGGGCAAAGTTCATTTCATGGGTTACCACCACCATGGTCATATCCCTTTCCGACAGGCTCTTGATTACAGATAGGACCTGTCTGGTAAGCTCAGGATCCAGGGCAGAGGTAGGCTCATCAAAGAAGAGAATCTTAGGATCCATTACAAGAGCCCTTGCTATGGATACTCTCTGCTTCTGTCCCCCAGAAAGGGCGCTGGGGAAGGAGTCGGCCTTATCTTCAAGGTTCATTTCCTTAAGCACAGCCCATGCCCTTTCTTCAGCCTCTTCCTTGCTTCTTGAGAGAACTGCCCTTTGGGCTTCAGTGATGTTGCGCATTACTGTAAAGTGGGGAAAGAGGTTGAAGGACTGGAAAACAAGACCTGTCTTAAGCATAAGGGAATGCTGCTGACGGGAGCTAACATACACAGCCTTTCCATCCTGATTCTGGAAAAGTGGCTCTCCTTCAATGAAAAGGTTTCCACCATCAGCCTTCTCAAGCTGGGTGATGATCCTCAGGAGAGTGGATTTACCGCTTCCGCTAGGTCCGATTATGGATAGGACCTTGCCCTTTTCAAGGGAGAAGGAAATATCCTTCAGGACTTCATTATCTCCAAAGGCTTTCACAATGTGCTGGGCACTGATCATTACTTCCGACATTCCATCCTCCTAGTACTTCATCGTACCCTCAAGATAATCGAAGACCCTGGATACCACATAGTTCATGATGAAATAGAAGACTCCAGCTATAAAGATAGGCATGGTGGAGAATACTCTTGAGGATGCTGTCTGGGCAATTCTGAAGAGCTCCACTACCCCTATGGTAGAAGCAAGGGCTGTATCCTTTACGAGAGTTATTACTTCATTTCCAACAGACGGCAGCACATTCTTCACCACCTGAGGAAGCACTATATGGAAGAAGGTATAGCTCTTGCTGAAACCAAGGACCTTGGCCGCCTCATGCTGTCCCCTATCAAGGGCCTGCAGCCCTGAGCGGTAAATCTCTGCAAAGTATGCAGCGTAATTCAGGACGAAGGCCAGGATGGCTGAAGCGAACCGGGGAAGGGATGCGCCAAAAATATAGAAAGGCGCAAAATAGAAGAAGAGCAACTGCAACAGAAGGGGTGTTCCCCTCATTATCTGGATGTAAGTGTCTACAATGATCCTTACAACCTTTATTTTGCTCATCCTCCCCAGGGCTACAACGAAGCCCAGGGGAAGAGCCATGATAAGAGTGAGGAAGAATACCTCAAGGGAGGTTACTGTGCCTTCAAGAAGCTGCCCTACTAGCTTAATCATTTACTTACCTAAAACAGTGATATCTGCACCAAACCAAGCTGTAGCGATTTCAGCAAGCTTTCCGCTGTCCTTAAGGGCATAGAGCTCCTTCTCCACAGCATCCTTAAGAGCCACGTCACCCTTTCTGAATCCGATTACATATTCCTCTGCTGAGAGAGACTCATCAAGGATTCTGAAATCCTTTCCGGAGCGGTTGATGTTGTCGTTGGCGACAAGTAGGTCCATGACCACAGCGTCCACGCCGCCGATCTCCAGATCCATGAGAGCTGTCAGGTAATCCTTGAATGGAATAATCTCCTTTACGCTTTCCTCAAAGCCTTCCGTGTCATAGATAGCCTCTTCTCCGCTGCTTCCAGCCTGTACTCCAACCACCTTGCCCTTAAGGTCGGCAATTGTGTTGATGGAACTTGAAGACTTTACGACGATGACCTGGGCATTGTTGACATATGCCACGGAGAGAGTCATGGACTTCTCCCTTTCCTCTGTCTTTGTAAATCCGTTCCAGATACAGTCGATCTGACCGGTTGCAAGCTCCTGCTCCTTTGCAGCCCAGTCAATTGGCTGGCACTTCAGCTCTACGCCCAGAGCCTTACATACTTCCTTTGCAAGGTCGATGTCGAAACCGACGATTTCATTGTTTTCATCTCTATATCCCATAGGAGGGAAAGAATCGTCCAGACCAAGAACAAAGACTCCTTTAGCCTTTATCTTCTCCAGGGACTGGTCTCCAGCGTTTTCAGTTGCGCCCTGTGCAAATACGGAAGTGACGAGAATAGTAAGAACAACAGCAATAGCAAAAAGCTTTTTCATGTGATTATCTCCTAGATGGCAAGAGACTACACTACTTTATCACTTTAGTCTAGTAAAGTAGTAAATTTTTTGCTATTTCTTTATTTCTCGTCAAAAATCCACTATCTACCAAAGACAATCAGTAAGGAAAAGGAAATCTCCCATGTCCACCCCAACGTCTGTGATGCTGAAGCCTGAGAAAGATGTAGAAAGGAAGATATCTTCCCCGATACAGACCCCGGACAGGTTGGAGCTTTTCTCTCCATCCCATAGAAAGGTATTCTCTGAAAGGAGGGATGGCATCTCGGAAATATTGTCGCTGCTGCCGCCGGAAAGGGACAAGAAACCATTAAGGCTAAAATCCCTTTCACCTCCACCCTTGCCGTAGAGGGTAAGATTACTTCCCCAGTTGTTCCAGCACACCACATTCTCCACTATCACTGAAGGATTAGAGTTGCTTGTAACGCCATTGGAGAGATTCCTGAAGGCTATGCTGTCTCTAAGAGTATGGCGCACCGAGATTCCATCACCTCCAAGCTTGAAGCCGTTGCCGTCTCCTCCGCTTCTGCCGTCACTTAAGGCTCCGTTACCATAGGCCACACATTTCTCTACAGTCACTTCTCCTATGGGTCCTGTCTCTATCTTGGAAAATAGATCCCAGCCATCATCTGCGTTATTGTAGGCAACACAGGAAGAGAATACGTTACCTTCCCCTACAGTAAGCTTTGCTGCAAAGCCATCTGCGTTGTTCATGGCTGAATCAGCATTATCATGGGAAATGCAGCCGTAGACAGTGTTGTATTGAGGCCACTTATCTCTACTCTCACTGGAGCTGCCGCTGATCTGAATGCCTGTATCGCCACAGTATTCTGCCTCTATGTATTCAATCCTGTTGTGGGATCCGGCAATCTGAAGTCCCTTCTTTCCATCTATGGTATTGGAAACTGTGAAGGAAGAGAGAATCCACCAGTCCCCCCAGAGTTCCATTCCATATGGAGAAGAAGAGAAATCAAGGACCACTTCCCCTTCTCCCTTCAAGACCTTTCGGGCATTACGTGTTCCGCTGTTGCCCCGCTCGATTCTGATCCTGTCCTGGATCCTGTATACTCCAGGAAGAAGGATTATGGTAGTGCCAGGAGAAGAGAATCTTATGGCAGAAGACAGGGAGAGAGGATTGTCTCTTGTGCCATCTCCCTCATCCTTTCCTTCTGGTGAAACGTAGAGAAGCTTGCTTTCAAGAGCTTTCATCTCCACAGAGAAATCCATGGATATCTCATCATTGCTCTCCACAAGTCTATCGCCTTCCCACCTTGCCATTACAGCGCCAGAATATGGCTTATAGAGAGGAGAAGGGGTGAAGACTACAGTAAAATCGTTATTTCCCTCCTTAAGGGGAATAAACCCTGATACAGTGACAGAAGAGGAGACAGGGAAGGAGGAAAGGACAGTTTCTCCTGTATTTCTGTCAAGAACCTCTGCCTTTCCTGGTGACAGGGAAGTGAAGGCGAACCTGTAAAGAGAAGAAGAGGAAGAAGATGGGGAGTCTATCTTCAGGCTATAGGGAACAAGTTCAGGAGGAGCCTCTTTTCCTTCTGGATCTGTCTTGGGATCAGTGACAGTAAGTGATATATCGCTTACAGTGACATTGCATCCTCTCGCTACAGCAAAGCCAACATAAATATGGTCCTTATCCAGGACTCTCAACAGATCCCTTCCTCCATATAGTATGTGCTCTTCTCCATTCACCATTGCATGGAAGCCTGTGTTGTCGAGAGAAAGTGTCAGGACATACTTCTCTCCTGTCTTTATCAGATCCTCCTTCTGATAGGAAAAGGCTTTGGCCTCCACCTTTGCCTCCCTGGCGATGGCATCATCTCCACCCTTGAGTACATCATCTGTAATGCCTGTTACAGAGCGGGACCCTAGAGTATCCTTTGATGAATACTTGGTATTGCCAACCCAACCTTCAAACTTCGTTGCAATAAGGGAGAAGGATGAAGTGTAATGGTTGACGGAGCTGACTCCATTTTCTCCAAGCTTGTCCATGGCAACTATACCGAAGCCTTCCTGGCCATCGGGAGAAGGATTGATATAATCCACAGTAAAGGTGGCTGTAAGGGAGAAGTTCTCCATATCGGGAGATATGACGGTATAGTAGTAGGAAATGCCGTCATGGAAGGAAGTGAACTTCCCTCCCTTTTCAGACACTGAGCCGTCAGAGGCTACTAGACATGAATTAAGCTGAACTACAGGCTTATCGGAGTCAAGAATCTCATAAGTGTTGAGACTATCCTTGGTAGATTGGCCGAAACGGGCAAAATACCACTTCCTGTCCTTTTCCATTCTGGAGGTTTTGGTCATCACAGAAGATGACACCCTTTCCTCCCCTCTTACGCTTTCCACAGCTATTGAGTGCTTTTCACCATCTCCATAGGGGCCTCCGACAAAGAAGGTGTCTGTAGTGGAATACTCTTCTCCGTCGATGGTAACAAGATATTTCTCAGCTTCATGGATTGCGTTCCACTCAATTCTCAGGAAGCCTTCTCCCATATTTGTGGCCGAGATGACAGGGGAAAGGAGAGGATAGGACCAATATATTTCCTTTCTTTCACTGCTTTTCTCCGCGTCCCCCATGACGCCCACCACCTCCACTATGTAAGTGCCGGAAGCGGAAGGAGTAAAGATGGCTTTCTTCTCAGCCTTACGGCTTTTTCCCACTGTCTTTGTTTCTACAAGGGAGAGGTTTTCATCATAAAGCTTCACTATAGCCTTCTCCCCTCCTCCAGACACTGTCTCGAAGGAGAAATGGACAGTCATACGGCTTTTGTCTGAAGAGGAGGACTCGACAGAGAGAATCTCTGGGGCCTTGAAAGCTTCAGAGGAGGCGAAGAGAGAAAGTACAACAAGCAGAAACAGGATGGAAAGGAATATTCTCTTCATCATTCACATACTATGGAGTAGATGTTGATTCCAGACTTTTTGGACCAGAGATAGTAGATGCCGTCCTGAGGAATCTCAAATTCCGATATTCCGATACCGCTGCCGTCTTGTGGAGCTGTAATGGCTCCCACCTGGTTTCCTGAAGCATCTGCTATGACAATGGTCCTTGCTTCTGTCTTGGAAGAGGAGTTTGACCACACTGTAAGGATCTCACCCTTACTTGCCTTAAAGGAAATCGCCCTCTGGGAAACCTTTCCGCTTCCTTCCAGCTTTATTCTTCCGTTGAAGACTTCTCCGTCTTCAGACTCTCTGCCGTCAGAAAGATACTCTATGGTCATATGCTTATCTGGAGTGGCGATAAATGTAAATCCATCAATTTCCTTTGTTTCTGTAAGCTTCTCCTCCTCCAGGTCGTTGGCAGAGATGAACACAGCTGCATATAGTGCTGAAGATAGTAGAATCAGCGTCATGATGACTAAAATAGTTTTCTTCATAGTAAACTCCTTTACTCCATTCTATTTCCACCCTTTCTACCAATGCCGACTCCTCTATGGACGAAAGCGAGATGGTTATAGACAACTTCAGTGAAGAAAAGGAAAATGGACGGAGAGGTTAAGATGGAAGGTATTTTTGACAGGACAGCTCTTCTTCTTGGGTTTGAAGCCTTGGAAAGACTCAGAAAATCCCATGTGGCTGTATTCGGAGTAGGAGGAGTCGGAGGATATATAGTTGAGGCCCTTGCCAGAAGCGGCATCGGAGAAATCACAGTTGTAGACAACGATACTGTCTCACCATCCAACATCAACCGTCAGATCATCGCCACTTCCTCTTCCATCGGAATGAAGAAGACAGAGTGCGCAAGAGAAAGAATCCTTTCCATTAACAGTGAGTGCATCGTACACACTTACGACACTTTCTTCCTTCCAGGAAAGGAAGAGGAATTCCCTTTCTCCTCCTTTTCCTACATTGCTGATGCCATAGATACTGTCTCCGGCAAGCTGGCACTGGCAGAGACAGCATATAGAATGGGAATTCCACTTATTTCCTCCATGGGAGCAGGAAACAAGCTTGACCCCACTCAATTTCGCATTTCAGACATCTTCTCCACAGACACAGATCCCCTCTCAAGAGTCATGAGAAGGGAACTGAAAAAACGTGGCATCAAAAAATTGAAGGTGGTCTGGTCTCCAGAAAAGCCAATTACTCCAATAAAGACAATGGAAGAGGACAACTCAAAAAGGCGTAGCACTCCAGGCTCAGTTGCCTTTGTTCCATCAGTCTCAGGACTGATTATGGCAGGAGAGATTATCAGGACTCTCGCCCAAGGGGAAGCTTAACTATAAAGGTGGTGCCTTTACCGAGCCTGCTTTCAGCCTTGACGCTTCCTTCCATGCGCTCCACTCCATTTTTCACGATGGAAAGCCCCAGTCCTGTGCCGCCACTTTCCCTGCTTCGGGACTTGTCTACACGATAGAAGCGCTCGAAGATTCTGGAGATGGCTTCCTCTGGAATTCCAATTCCTGTATCGCTGACAGTGATCTTGGCATCCTTACCAGCCCTCTCCCCCTTAATGAACACTTCACCGCCTTTTCTGTTGTATCGGATGGCATTATCCAGAAGATTGGACAGCACTTCAGAAAGAGTCCTTTCCCAGCCTCTGACAGTAAGAGCAGGATCCACTTCCCACTTTACAGTAACTTCCATCTGCTGGGCCTTGTTCTTCAGTTTATCCACCTCCTCCTTCACGCTGGAGCTGAGATTGATGTTCTTCTTCTCTCCCAGCTTTCCTTCATCCAGGGATGAAAGGGAGATGATATCGCTTACAGTATCCTTGAGCCTTAAGGCTTCCTTATTGATCTCTGCTGAGAACTCCACAACCTTATCGGAAGGAAGGGAGGAATCCTTCATCAGCTCCGAAAATCCCATGATTGTGGTGATTGGAGTCTTCAGCTCATGGGACACATTGGCTGTAAACTCCCTTCTCATCCTGTCCCTCTCGCTTTTCTCGGAGATATCCCTCATCAACACTACAGCCCCGCTGCCGCTATGGTAGGCGGAAAGCTCTATGACTCTACCCTTCACTGTAAATACAGCTTCTCCATCTTCTCCCTTAAGGGAGGACAGGACAGCATCCTTTCCTTCAGAGAAAGGAAGAAGTGTGATGAAATGCTCACCCAATTCCAGAGAGCATGACAGAAGCTTTCCTGCGCTTTTGTTGAAGGAAAGGACCTTTCCATCCCGACTGAGCACCACAAGGCCTTCAGAAAGGGATGAGACAATGAACTCGAACTCATTTCTTGCCCTTTCCTTATCCTTGAGCTCTTCAGCCATCTCCCTCTTCTGTCTTGCAATCTTCAGTAATAGAGGTGATATTTCATCATAGGTCCTGTTATCTTCAGGGTTATCCAGATCCAGGGCATTGATTGGAGCCACCAGATAGTCTGAAGCTCTTGCAGATATGAAGACCACAAGAATCAGAAGCACTATGACCAATGATATTACAGGACCGGCGGAAAGTGAGAAGAATGCAAGAAGTGTGGATGCTTCCTTGCTAAGTCTCAGAACCTTCCCGTCTGGAAGCCTTACAGCTTCATAGAGCTGCTTGATAGACAAAGTATCGCTCTGTCTCTGGTCACTGCCCCGACCTGTAGCGAGAGCTTCCTTCACTTCCTTTCTGTCTCCATGGTTCACCATTTCTGCAGAAATAGCTACGGAATCATACTCTACGCTTCCGTCTTCGCCAATAAGGGTAAGTCTTCCGCTTCCCTTATAGAGTGACTGTATGGCGCCATTTGGAGTGTAGGCGGAAGCAAGGATATCAACCTCCTCCACAAGGGAGGCCCTTATGCTTTCTTCATATATTCCATGATAGATGAATGCTGTCACGATGACAGTCAAAACAATAGCCAAAGCCGCAACTGCAGAAATCACTGCAGCCATTCTCTTTTTCATCTCTTATTCTCCGCTGAATCTGTAGCCCAGACCCTTTACGGTCTCAATCTTGTCACCTTCAGTCCCAAGCTTCTCCCTCAGGTGCCTTATGTGCACATCCACAGTCCTGGTCTCTCCAACATAGTTGTATCCCCAGACCTCTGTAAGAAGCTTATCCCTGGAAAGGGCGATTCCCTTATGGGTAAGGAAATACTCCAGAAGGGCATATTCCTTTTGGGTAAGACTTATCTCCCTGTCTCCGAGATAGGCCCTGTGGGATGTGACATCCATGTTGATGTCTCCAGAGGAGAGAGTCTCCTTCTTCTTCTCCTCTCCATTCATCCTGCCTCTTCTTATGGCGGCCTTCACCCTGCTGATAAGCTCCAGTATTCCGAAGGGTTTCGGAATGTAGTCATCAGCTCCATCATCAAGTCCCTTGGCAATGTCATATTCGCTGTCCTTGGCGGTAAGCATTATTACAGGCACTCTTCCAAGGGTTGGATCCTTCCTGATTCTGGAAAGAATCTCCATGCCATCCATACCAGGAAGCATAATGTCTAGGATGAAAAGTTCAGCATCCTTCAGGTCGCTTTCGAAGGCCTCCTCTCCGCTGGGAAAGGAGACAATGGAAATACCATTGGAGCTAAGTGAATACTCCACCAGCTTCCTGATTGAAGGATCATCTTCTATGAGAACTGTCATAAATAGATTTTCTCCCTATCATCATTTAAGTGCAACATGCATAGCAGACTTTTCCTTTCATTCCTTGGGAAGGTTTTCACCATTTTCCTCAATTAGTGAATGGGCGATGTTTGCTGCATGGTCAGCCATTCTTTCAAGATACTTTGCTCCGATGACCAGGTCGATGGCCTCCTCTGCCTCTTCCCTACCGCTCTTTATCAATTCAACAAGTCTACGTCTAGTCTCCCTAAAGAGTTCGTCAACCTTATCGTCATTTGCTTCTGTGCGCCTTGCCTTATCCAGATCCCGGGTCATGAAGGAGGAGACAGCGGAGAAGAGCATCTTCTTCACTTCCTCAGCCATATCCAGAAGTCCTATCTCCACAAACAGGGATGGAGTGGAGAGATATTCCTGCATCTCATAGAAATCCAGTGCGTTGTCACCAATACGTGACAGGTCCCTTACAGTGTTAAGGACAGCTGAAATCCTCTTCAGGTCCCTGGCTACAGGATGAAAGCGCAGAAGAAGGTTAGTGCATGAAAGCTCAAGGCCCTTGCACTTGTCTTCGATATCCCTGGCCAGATCCTCCATTCTATCCTTTCTTGAGGAAGAGGAGGATGTAATGATCTCCAAAGCCTCCTCCACCTGTGCCGATAAGCCAAGAACTCCAAGATCGATGGCTTCCAGCTCTTCGTCTATTCTGCTTTTCATTAACCGAACCTCCCTGTTATATAGTCCTCTGTCCTCTTGTCTGTAGGAGAGGAGAACATCTTTGTAGTATCATCACACTCGATCATGTTTCCCAGAAGGAAGAATGCTGTCATGTCGCTGATACGTAGTGCCTGCTGCATGTTGTGGGTGACTATGACTATTGTGTAATCCTTCTTCAGCTTCAGCAGCAGCTCTTCAATCTTCTCTGTACTGATAGGGTCCAGGGCTGAAGTTGGCTCATCCAGAAGAAGTACATCCGGCTCGACGCTAAGGGCACGGGCAATGCACAGCCTCTGCATCTGGCCGCCGCTGAGACCTAGGGCTGAAGAGTTCAACCTGTCCTTGACTTCATCAAAGAGGCCTGCTTCGCACAGCGACTTCTCCACTATCTCCCTAAGCTTCACCTTGTTCTTTATTCCATGGGTCCTGGGACCGTAGGCTATGTTGTCGAAGATTGAGAATGGAAAGGGATTCGGCTTCTGGAACACCATTCCCACATTCTTTCTCAGTCTGGCCACATCATATTTATCAGCATAGATATCTTCACCGCCGTAGTAGACCTTTCCTTCAATACGGCAGGTTGGAATCAGGTCATTCATACGGTTGAGACATCTGAGGAATGTGCTCTTTCCGCAGCCGGAAGGCCCGATGAACGACATGATCATGTTTTCCTTTACAGAAAGGTCTATGCCTTTCAGGGCTTCCTTCTCTCCATAGTAGAGATGAAGATTCTCAACCTTTATCTTCTCACTCATTTTTTCCTCCTGCCTTCTTTCCGATCTTTCTGGAAATGAAGTTTACGATAAGCACCAGAACCATCAGGACTGCAGCTACAGCCCTGGCCTCCTCCATGTGGAGACCTTCTGAGGTAAGTGCATACATATGAACCGAAAGGGTACGTGCCTGAGACAGTAATCCACTGGCCATCGTTGCAGCTGTTCCTGCCGTATAGATCAAGGCTGCACTTTCTCCAAGTATTCTTCCCATACCAAGAATTACTCCTGAAACGATTCCAGGCATTGCGGAAGGAAGGAGGACAGCTGAAATTGTCCTGATCTTTCCTGCTCCCAGGGCAAGGGAGCCCTCTGCCAGAGCGTCAGGTACGGCAAGAAGTGCTTCTTCGCTGGTTCTTAGAATAAGAGGCAGAACCATGATAGACATTGTAAGGGCACCGGAAAGAAGGGAATAACCAAAGCCACAGAAAGTGGCGAAGAATATATTTCCGAAAAGGCCATATACAATGGATGGAATACCTGAAAGGGTTTCGCTGGTCATTCTGATAAGCTTCACAATCTTTCCTTCCCTCTTGTACTGGGTAAGGAAGATTGCGGCACCAAGGCCAAGGGGAACAGCAATCAAAAGGGAAAACACCACCATCAATATGGTATTTATGATGGAAGGAAGCATGGAAACATTGTCTGAAGTGTATTTCCACTGGAAAAGTGACAGCTTAAGCTGTGGAATACCAAGGATCATCACATAACCGATGATAGCCACCAGAATCAACATGACAATGAATGCAGATACCTTCAAAATAATTGAAATTACCTTGGATGAGTTCATTTTTTCTTCCTCCTGATAAGGGAGAATGAGAGGTTGATCAGAAGGATGAACACAAAGAGCACAGCTCCTGTGGCCAGAAGGGCCTCCCTGTGGAGATCTGCTGCATATCCCATTTCCAGGACGATGTTTGCTGTCATGGTCCTTGCTCCTTCCAGGAGAGATGATGGGATTCTGGGCTGGTTTCCTGCAACCATAACCACAGCCATGGTCTCACCGATGCTTCTTCCGATTCCCAGTACTACAGAAGACATGATTCCAGAGGATGCTGCAGGCATCATCACTCTCAGCACAGCCCTTTCCTTGGAGTCTCCAAGAGCCAGGGCCCCTTCCAGAAGGGCTGGATCCAAAGCGTTAAGGGAGCTCTGGGATACAGTGACGATGGTAGGAAGAATCATTACAGAAAGAAGGATCGATGCTGTAAGGATGCTTTTACCGTTTCCTGTAACTGTCCTCATGATTGGAACCAGTACCATAAGGCCGAAGAAGCCGTAGACTACGGAAGGGATTCCTGCCAGAAGTTCAACTGAAGGGTTCATCACCTTCTTCACCTTATTGGAAGCGAAGAATGTCAGGTATAGGGCTGTGGCTATGCCCAATGGCACTCCAATGATGATTGAAATCAGTGTCACCACAATGGATCCCAGGATCATCGGCAATATGCCATATAGATTACTTCCCGGCTTCCATGTGGTTCCTAGAAGGAACTTCAAGGGACCGATTTCAGCAATCGTAGGGATTGCGGAAGCAAAAAGGAAGATGGATATTACGCCAACAGCCACCACCGAAAATAGTGCGGAGGTGGCAAATATGACCTTAAATAGTCTTTCCTTCTTCATCAGAGGCCTTCCCAAGTGGTGATGTTACCCTTGTAGATGTCTTTGATCGTTTCAGTGGACAGACCGTTTACGCTGTTCTCCTTGTTTACGATGACTGCGATACCGTCAAGAGCGATAACCTGTGGGGTAAGGCCCTTCTCCTTTTCGCTGTCCTTAAGCTCTCTTGAGGAAAGGCCAAGGTCGCTCTTTCCAGAGATTGCGTCGTTGACACCTGTTGTGGAGTCAGACTGCATGAGTGTAATCTTCACATCTGGGTTCAGTGCTGAATATGCTTCTGTGAGCTTTTCCATTACAGGGTAGACGGAGGAGGAGCCGCTGATTGTAAGTGTACCGCTCTTCATGGAAGCAGAGTAGCCTTCTTCAGTCTCATTGACCCTAATGTAGCCCTTGCCCTGGATGATGTCCTGACCGCTCTTGCTCATTACGAAGGAGAGGAAGTCTTCAGCAACATCTGAGAGAGACATATATGCAACTACGAATGGTCTTGCAATCTTGTATTCTCCGCTCTTGACTGTATCAACAGTAGGGTAAGTTCCATCCACTTCGATGGCCTTGACTGTGTCATTGAGGGAACCCAGTGAAATATATCCGATAGCACTCTTGTCACCGGCGACAGTTGTGATGACTACGGAAGTTGAAGAAGCGATTTCTGCATCCAGAGTTGTCTGGTCAACCTTTACTCCGTCAACCTTCTCCTCTACTCCTGTAAGCTCCACGAAGGCGCCTCTTGTTCCGCTACCTTCCTCTCTGCTGATGACATTGATCTTTACGGCCTTCTCCTCTGTAGCTCCCTGAGCCATGAGTGAGGAGAGAGATAACATTACTGCAACTAGAATTGTTATGAGTCTTTTCATTTTTCTTAACTCCTTGGCCAAAGAATAAGGCAAGGAAGTTAAGGAAAGAGGAACGCTGTGTTAATTGAAGGTTAATTGGAAAGAAAACTGTTTTTGGCAAAAGAAAAACCGGGCCGTTTTTCAGACCCAGCTTCTTAATCCTTACTACATAGCTATATATCTACAATAGATTTCCTCAATCAATCCAATTCCCCTTCCACTTCCTCTGCTTCAGTCTTCTCCTTCAGGGCTCTGGCCTCTTCAAAGAGCCCCTTCATGGTAGGGTTGTTCCTTGTAAGCTTCCTGATGGTAAGGTCCTCCAGTTTATTGTCTGCCGCCCCAAGATGCTTTATGGACAGGTTCAATGCCTCCTTCACCTTCACCAGATCCTTGATGGACTTGTCTATGGCATCTATGGCTTCCTGGAACTTCTTCTGGGAGTTAAGGATATTCTGGCCGAACCTGGTCTTGAAGGAAATTAGCTCCTCCTCAAAGTTGGTGATGTCAATATTCTTGTTCCTTTCGACAATGAGAGCCCTTCTGTCTTCGATGGTCCTTCTGGCCACATCCCTGAGAATCTGGATAATGGGAAGGAAGCACTGGGGTCTCACCACATACATCTTTTCATACTGTGGCACTTCCACAATTCCTGCGTTGTATCTTTCGCTGTCACTTTCCAGCATGGATACCAGCACAGCATATTCGCACTTCTTCCTGTTCCTGTCCTTATGGAGCTTTTCGAAGAAATCTGAATTCCTGTGCTTCTCAGCTGTGCTGTCTGCTTCATTCTTCATTTCGAACATGATGGAGATATATTCCATCCCATCTTCAGTGAAGTCTCTGAAGACGAAGTCTCCCTTGGAGCCTTCCACCACTTCGTTGTCCTTCTCGAAATAGGCATTGCGATAACCAGTGAGCCTTACTCCTTCAAACAAATCCCAGCAATAGCGCTCCAGGCTCTCACCGATCATCTTGGTGGACTGACGTGCCTTGAAGTCCTTGTAGAAGGCCACCTGCTCCTCCATAGCCTTCAGCCTTGCCTCGTACTTATCCCTGGTGGCCCTCTCCAGGGATATGGAATCAGCATTGGCCTTCTCCACTTCACTCTTCAGCTTCACTATCTCCAGTTCCTTGTTCCGTAAGGTATCCTTAAGCTCGTTGTCCTTTTCCATCAGAGCCAGGGCCTTCTCTCCCTCTGCGCCCCTGATCTTCTCATTGAGGGCAGAAATCTCCCTGTCTTTTTCATCCCTAAGGCGCTCCAGATTCCTTTCCCAGTCCTTGCTCTTCTCTTCCAGCCTGGCTTCATATTCCTTTATCCTGGTGTCGCTCTGAAGGGAAAGGTTCCTTCTTTCAGAGTCAAAGGAGTCACGGAGAGCCTTCAAGGAACCTTCCAGCTTCTCCTTTTCAATGAGGGAAGAAGTACGGAGGGATGAAAGCTCCTCCTCCTTCTGGGAGAGCTTCTCTCCATACTCTTTCTCCGTCTTTGCCAAGGCTAGGCTGATCCTGGCCTCCAGGCTATCCTCCAGATTTCTTCTTTCCCTTTCCAGGTCCCTCTGATACTCACTGTTCCTTACCTGGGAAACTATGGCTGCATATCCAGCCTCATCTACAGTAAAGGCTTTATTGCAATGGGGGCAGACTATTTCGTGGCTCATGCTCATCTCCTTCAGTTAATATATAGCACCATTAGCCAAGATTATCACAAAACAATTCTTATCTGACGCATAAGTGTCAACTGTAAAGTGAAAATCAGTAAAATGATGGATTTTTCTTCTTTGTTGTAAAGCAAACTATTGTAGAATTGACATATCTACAGACCAATGAAACAGGAGAAAGACCATGCCGGAGATCAGTAAGAAATATATTCCCGCCCATGCAAATGACAAGAACCCAAACCCAAAACTGCTGAAGTTCGTAAGAAAGGTGACAGACAGGGCTGCAGGGAAGATCAAGGGAATCACGGTGGAGGATCCTGAGTACTGGGGCTTTGCCTGCATCTTCGAAGACGAGCTGGATAAGGAGATGAGCGAGAACTCCCTGGACCTTCTTCTCGGGATGAAGGTGAGACGGAAATATCCATATAGGGAAATGATGGAAATGTGCAGCAAGGTGGGCATGGATAAAGCCAAAGCTGAGGCCACCCTTGATAAGCTATCCTTTTTAGGAATGCTGGAATATGACTATGGTGACAAATACACCAAAGACGGTCCTATTGAGGGTACTACCTACAACAAGGAGGACAGACATTACTGGATTCCTCTATTCGTTCCCGGCAGCGCAGAGTATACAAACATGAACACAGCCCTTATGGACAGACATCCAGAATTGGCTATGTTCTTCGAGCGCATGACCTTCCTGCCCCTTGCTGGAATAACACAGATGGTCCCACCAGGAGGCGGAGGCATAGGAATGCACGTCATTCCTGTGGAGAAGGCCATAGAAATGGAAAATGGAACCATGGACCTTGAGCATATCTCCTACTGGCTCAAGAAATATGAAGGCCATATCGGAGCTTCAATCTGCTCCTGCAGATATGGAAGGAAGAAGCTGGACGAAGGATGCGCTGACGACTATGAAGACTGGTGCATCGGAGTGGGAGACATGGCCGACTACTGCAGGGAGACTGGAAGAGGCCACGACATAACCTACGAAGAGGCCATGGAGATCCTGAAGCGAGCTGAAGACAATGGCTTTGTACACCAGATCACAAACATTGATGGAGAGAATAAGATCTTCGCCATCTGCAACTGCAACGTAAAAATCTGCAATGCTCTCCGCACTTCACAGCTCTTCAATACTCCAAACATGTCTGCATCAGCCTACAGGGCCCATGTAAAGAAGGAGAACTGTGTAGCTTGCGGACAGTGTGTGGAATACTGTCCTGCAGGAGCCCTGAAACTGGGTCAGAAACTGTGCAAAAAAGACGGAAGCGAAGTGAAATACCCTAGAATCCAGCTTCCGGACGGAAGGAAGTGGGGTAAGGACAAGTGGGACGAAGACTATCGTGACAACAACAGGATCAACTGCCACACCACAGGTACAGCCCCCTGCAAGACAGCCTGCCCCGCCCATATTGCAGTCCAGGGATATCTGAAGAAGGCTGCCCAGGGCAAATACAGGGAAGCTCTTGCTCTTATCAAGAAGGAGAACCCCTTCCCTGCTGTCTGCGGAAGAATCTGCAACAAGAGATGTGAGGACGCATGCACCAGAGGCACCATCGACAGGGCCGTATCCATAGATGAAGTGAAGAAGTTCATTGCCCAGAAGGATCTGGAGGCAGAGGAAAGATATGTTCCTGAAATAGTCGTGGCCTCAAACAAAGGTCGATGGAAGGAGAAGATTGCAATTATCGGAGCCGGACCTGCAGGCTTGTCAGCAGCCTTCTATCTGGCACAGATGGGCTACTATCCAACTGTATTCGAGAAGAACGAAAAGCCTGGTGGAATGCTTACCTACGGCATTCCTTCCTACAAGCTGGAAAAGGATGTGATCGAAGCTGAGATCGACATCATGAGAGAGATGGGCGTCGACATCAGGACAGGTGTGGAAGTAGGAAAGGATGTCACCATATCCTCCCTTAGAGAGGAGGGATACAAGGCTTTCTACATCGCCATAGGCTGCCAAGGCGGAAGATATCCAGGAGTTGAAGGCGACAGGGCAGAAGGCACTGAAACAGCCGTATCCTTCCTGAAGAGGGCCAATACAGGAAACCTCCATTTCTCCGATGAAACAGTAGTGGTAGGCGGAGGAAACGTAGCCATCGATGCAGCAAGAGTCAGCAGAAGAAGTGGAAGCTGTAAAGTGACCATGGTCTCCCTTGAGACAAGAGACATTATGCCAGCTTCCCTGCTTGAAATAAAGGAAGCAGAAGAGGATGGAGTGGTGATAGACTGCGGTTGGGGTCCTAAGAGGATTCTCACAGAAGACGGAAAGGTCACTGGAGTGGAATTCAAGAAGTGTACATCAGTATTCAACAGCGAAGGTAAATTCGCTCCTGTCTACGACGAGGATGATACAATGACCATTCCGGCAACCAAGGTCATATTCGCCATCGGCCAGGCCATCGAATGGGGTAGCCTCCTTGAAGGCGAGAAGGTTGAATTCCACAGAGGAAACTATCCTCTTGGAGATAAGCTGACCTACCAGACAGCCACAGAAGACATCTTTGTGGGAGGAGATGTTCTAACAGGACCTAAGTTCGTCATTGACGCCATTGCCATGGGCCATGAGGCGGCAGAATCTCTCCACCGCTATGTCCAGAATGGCCACATGACCATAGGAAGAAACAGAAGGGAATTCGTGGAGCTGGACAAGGATGACATTTCCATCTCCAGCTACGATACAGCTGGCAGAGAGGAGCCGAAGGAAAGGGAGGATGTGGAGAAGAACTCCTTCCGCGACAGGTCAGGTATCCTTACAGAAGACCAGGTGAAGAGGGAAACTTCCAGGTGTCTTGGCTGCGGCGTCACAGTGGTGGACCCCAACAAGTGCATAGGCTGCGGAATCTGCACCACAAAATGTAAGTTTGATGCCATTGAGCTCCATAGAGACCATCCGGAGAACACGAAGATGGTTGTTGCAGAAGATAAGTTCAAGCACATCATTCCTTATGCCGCAAAGCGTGGAGTGAAGATTCTCTTTGGAGGCGGAAAGAGCGATGCATGAGCTCTCTGTGGTATTCCACACTCTGGAATCTGTGCGTCGTATAGCCGAAGAGAATGGAGTAAGGAAAGTGAATTCAGTTACAGTGGAGATCGGTGAAGTCTCCACTGTCCTTCCCTATCTCTTTGAAGACTGCTGGAACTGGGCGGTGAAGAAAGAGAGTGTGGTGAAGGATGCGAAAATCAAGATTGAAAGAATTCCTGCAGTCACCTACTGTGAGGATTGTAGAAAAGAGTATCCCACCGTCCAGTATGGAAGGACCTGTCCCTACTGCAGCAGCCCCAGGACATTCCTTCTTAGAGGAAATGAGATGATCATCAAGGAAATTGAAGTTGAGGATAGCTATGGACAAAATCAAGATAATTGAAGTGAAGCAAAGCATATTTCAGGATAATGACAAGGATGCAGAAAAGCTGAGAGGGGAACTGAAGGAGAAGAAGACCTTCCTATTGAACCTGATGTCTTCTCCCGGCGGAGGAAAGACCACCTTCCTGAAAGCTCTGGCTCCCAGGCTCAAAGACATATCCATGGGCGTAATGGAAGCAGATATCGACAGCGATGTTGACGCAGAAGCCATGAAGGAAGCAGGAATCAGGACCATACAGCTCCACACTGGGGGAATGTGCCACCTGGATGCATCCATGACCCGTCAGGGCCTGGAGGAATTCGGAACAGAAGGCCTGGACCTGGTGGTGCTGGAGAATGTAGGAAACCTTGTATGCCCAGCAGAGTTCGATACAGGAGCTGTAAGGAACGCTGTAATCCTTTCAGTTCCTGAAGGCCACGACAAGCCTCTGAAATATCCTTTGATGTTCCAGGTGGCCCATGCCCTGATAATAAACAAGATCGACACCCTTCCCTACTTCGACTTCGACCTGGAGAAGGTCAAGGAATATGCCTTGATGAGAAATCCCAATCTGAAGATCTTCCCAATCTCTGCCAAGACAGGCGAAGGGATGGATAAGGTTAAAGAGTGGCTAGAGAATGAGGTCAAGGCCTGGATAAGCTAGAACTCCAGGCCCACCAGGACAGAAAGTGTGTCACGAGGGTTGTATCCCATCTTCTCTGAATACTCATCTGTGGTATAGAGAAGGGAAAGGTCAAAGAAGAACAGCTTAAGATCGAGGCCGAAGGATGGATATCCACCCTTGAGACCACACATGAGACCCAGACCTTTTGTAAGGTTAAGCTTCATTCCCATGTTCATATGGTAGAGGAGCTCAGAGAAGGAAAGGTCTGAGAATAGCCCTGTTATATCCTTTATGTCCAAAGCTGCCTTAAGGCCTAGCCAGGACCAGAAAACACGCTCCCAGCCCACGCCTGCGTCCAAGGAGAACTCCGGGTATAGAGTCACTGTCTCATCCTTCACCACATCTCTGGAAGTGAAGCTTCCGCCTATGCCGTTGGCAGAAAGGGCCAGAGAAAAGCCTGAGGAGGAACGAAGGGTGGTTCCCACATCAAAGAATAGACTTGTCTTGGCAAAGGAGAAGTTCAGGTTCTCCATGTCCTGGAGCACAAGATCCAAAGCCAAGTTAATGTCAATGGGAGTGGAATAGAAGAAGGAAGTGTTGTGGGCAACAATTCCCGCCTCCAGATCCAGACTTGGAGTAAGGGAGAACCTATGGCCATAGCCAAAGGTTGTTCCTGTCTTAAGACAGGGCACCAGGCCTGTGCTGAGACCTTCTCCCAAAGAGTAGACCGCCAGGTCTCCATCAATGGAAAAGCCAAAGCCATGAAGAACCAGAGAAGAAGAAAGCTGGGCATCAAGGAGAGGAATGAATCCAGTGAACTTTGTCAGTATTTCGCTGACTGCTCCCAGCTCCCCTTCCATTATTTCGTCGAAGGGAAGGCTCATGATATCATAGAAGCTGCCTACTCCCAGGGAGACGGAAGGAAGAATCAGTGAAAACTTATCTGTGGAAAGGGCTGCAGGATTGACAGAAAAACCCTTACTGCTTCCCTTTAGGGACATACCGGATTCTCCCATGGCCCTATATTCCCTTTCCAGAGGACGGAAGGAAGTAAGGGAAGGGACAGCGGATAGAGACAATACAAGGATGACAGAAAGCACCAGAATTATGAAAAACCTTTTCATTGCTGATCGCCTCCCGTAATTTTCCCTATCAGCTTGTCGCAAGACTTCATGCCTATGGCATCTCCATAGCTATAAGCGATGTTATTGTATACAGCAAGAGGAGATAAGAGGGAGGATACTATTCTCCTTAAGCCTGTGGTCAAGGCTTCTGCACCTCTCTCAAAAAGCATTTTCTCAATTACCTTCGTGGAGGCGCTGAGATCTATAGAAAGAACTTCGCTTTCATCTACAGCGACAACAAGACCTTCGATGCCTTCCATGGTTCCTCCCAAGAGGTCCACAGCCAGAATGCATCTTACATAGTCGCCCCAGGTAGGGT
>JAEDOD010000126.1 GCA_016302165.1 Sphaerochaetaceae bacterium | reverse complement strand
GAAATGTGCCTAAAAAAGTGAGATTTCGCGGACTTATGATTCAGAACCTTTCAATATGCATTAGGTATTGTTAAGGATATCCTACAAAAATAGTGTAGCCATCTACAAAAATACCGCCTTGAAGGCGGCATTGGTTTGGGAAGGGAGACATTATCTTTCGTAGAAGGATCCCATGTAGCGGATATACGTCATCGGTCTTGTTAGCATTCCAGTTGTGGACGTTGGCCTTGTTGTGTTCGCCGGCAATGACCGATAGAGACTTTCCGAGATTAGCGAAAGCTTCCTCGACGCAGGCTTCAGGAGTCATGGCAGCCATCATGACAGCTTGAGAATGGCTTCGTAAAAGTCCTCATAGCTGAAGGATTTATAATCCTTTTCTGGGCTGAAGACCACTATATTCCTCTGAAATCAGCAGAAAGCATCAAGTGACTATGTACATTTTTTAGTAAGGTATGATAATGGAGAATCAAATGGATGAAATAATTATCAAAGGCCTGAAAGAAAACAATCTGAAGAACATAGACCTTTCAATCCCAAAGAACAGGATAGTGATATTTACAGGAGTATCAGGCTCCGGGAAATCCAGCATTGTCTTCGACACCATTGCCGCTGAAAGCCAGAGGCAGATGAACGAGACATATTCTTCCTGGATCAGAGGAAGGCTGCCAAAGTATGAGAAGCCCCATGTGGAAGCTATAGACAATCTTAATCCTTCCGTAATCGTGGACCAGTCCAGGCTGGGAGGAAACGCCAGATCAACGGTCGGCACCATCAGCGACATGTATTCACTTCTGAGACTTCTGTTTTCCCGTATTGGAGACCCTATCATCGGACCATCCTCCTATTACTCCTTCAACAATCCCAATGGAATGTGTCCTGAGTGTTCAGGAATCGGCAAGATTCTGGACCTGGATGTGGAGAAGCTTATCGACAAAGATAAGACCTACGATGAAGGCTGCTTCCTTCTTCCTGCCTTTGGAAAAGGAAACTACTACTGGAAGGTATATAGAAGACCTGAATATTTTCGGACTGATGTAAAGTGGAAGGATCTGAGTGAAGAGGAACAGAACATTCTTCTCTATGGAAGCAGGGTAAAAGGCGGAGATCGATTGGATAAGAAGATCGAAGGCATATACAACCAGTTCAAGAGACTGGTTCTCATGAGAGGTCCTGAAGAGCAGACAGACTCCACCATGAAGAGGATAAGCAGGTTCGTCTATGAGCGTGAGTGCCCTGAGTGCAGGGGAAAAAGACTTTCAAAGGCTGCACTTTCTTCAAGAATCAATGGATATACCATCAGCGACATGTGCTCCATGGAGTTTTCAGAACTGAGGAAGGTGCTGTCTGAAATCCATGACGACAGGGCGAAAGCAGTACTGGAGGAGCTGAAAGCTTCTTTGGATAGAATGATAGACATAGGCCTATCATACCTATCCATGAATAGGGAAAGCTCCACTCTTAGCGGAGGAGAGGCCCAGAGAGTGAAGATGGTTAGATATATGGGCTCATCCCTATGTGGCATGATATATATCTTCGACGAGCCCAGCACAGGAATGCATCCAAGAGATGTATACAGGATGACAGGTCTCCTGAAAAGCCTTCGGGACAAAGGCAATACAGTACTTGTGGTGGAGCACGACAAGGATGTTATTGAGATAGCAGACCACTGCATTGACATTGGACCTGAAGGGGGAAGAAATGGAGGCGAGATCCTATTCCAAGGCAGCTATGAGGACCTGTTGAAGTCTGGCACCAGGACAGGTCTTGCTCTTTCAAGGAAGATAAGCGTGAAGACAAATGTAAGGAAGCCCAAGGCTTTTCTTCCTGTGCGCTCAGCGTCTCTTCATAATCTGAAGAATGTTGATGTAGACATCCCTCTTGGAGTCCTGACAGTTGTAACAGGAGTTGCAGGAAGCGGAAAGTCCACATTGATAAGGGATGTCTTTGCAGATCAATACAGGGATCAGGTGGTCCTAATTGACCAGAGCGCCATAACAGCCACAGGCCGCTCCACAGTCTGCACCTATCTAGGCTTTTTTGATGAAATACGGAAAGTGATGGCTCTGCGTAATGATGTGAACCCCTCCCTCTTTACATTCAATGGAAAGGGAGCATGTCCATACTGCAAGGGCAGGGGAGCCATAACCACTGAGCTCATTTTCATGGAAAGCGTCACCACAAAGTGTGAGCACTGCGGAGGCACTAGATACAGCAATGAAGCTCTTGGATACAAATACAAGGGAAAGACCATTGTAGATATACTTTCAATGAGCGTAGAGGAGGCTCTTCCCTTCTTCTTTGACAACAGGAAGATTACAGCAAAGCTGGAAGCCTTGATGGAAGTGGGACTACCATATATTTCCCTTGGTCAGCCTCTTTCAACCTTCTCAGGAGGAGAGAGGCAGAGAGTGAAACTGGCTGACAACATCAGGAAAAAGGGAGAGATCTATATCCTTGACGAACCTACCACAGGCCTTCATCCTTCAGACATCGAGAAAGTCATGGAAATACTGGACCGCTTTGTGGAGAGAGGGAACACAGTTATTGTGATAGAACATAACACTGACGTGATGAAGAAGGCAGACTACATCATCGACATCGGTCCCGATGGAGGAAGCGGCGGAGGAGAAGTGGTCTTCCAGGGAACACCACAGGACATGATAGACCATGGCGATACCATTACGTCTAGATACTTGAGAAAAGACCTATGAGCTCTTTAATACAAAACGATGACATCTATGAGTCTTTTTGTGAAAAAGAGTTATTGAGGTGCCCTTCAGAATTGAGAAGTGATGTTTTCAACTCTAGGAGGGAAGGGAAGAAAGTATTATCATATAGCCATGGATAATCAGAGGGCAATAATCGCAGGAGAGAGGGCTCTTATTAGCCTGAGAGAGGCGCGTGATGTGATTTCAGGCGCAAAGACCTGGGGACTGGTGGATATGTTCTTCGGTGGCGGAGGCTTCTCCGGCTTTATGAAGCACTCCAACCTGGAGAAGGGAAGACGGGTGCTGGAGAATGCCAGGCATGATTTATGGGAGTTTCGGGAGGAGCTTTCATATCTTCCCAGTGTAGACATCAACATAGATGGCTTCCTGACCTTTGCAGATTTCTTCTTCGATGGCTTTATTGTGGATGTGATAGTCCAGTCGAAAATCAATTCTACTCTCCGACAGCTTGATGATGCCATAAGGGAGACTGAGCTGGTATTAGGTAAGCTGCGCCTAGTGTGAGGATATTCCTCAGTTTGTAAAACTAGGGAATGCAGCAGGCTAAAGCATAATAATTCATTGATCCTGCGGGGCTATTAGGAAAGGTGACTGGATACAGAAAGCATTTGTGAGATGACTATCTCCATTTCAGACTGAAATTTAAGACAAGGGAGAGACGTGATGCTGGCTCTTGATAGATATGGACGCTGAAAGGGGGAAGCTTATCCTATACTCTATTTCTTGAAATAAGAGACCGGACCCATATCTCGATCCGGTCTCAGTGCACCTACTTCCTTCTCTTGCATTTTCCGCTTAGGGCGCAGCCTGAGCAGCCACAGTGGCAGGAAGAATTGCCTTTCTTCTTTTCCTTTATCAAGGAGGCTATTACAAGAGCGACTATGGCAGAGAGTACTGCTCCTGTAATTAAA
>JAEDOD010000125.1 GCA_016302165.1 Sphaerochaetaceae bacterium | reverse complement strand
CCAGTCTATTCCTGGTATCTATCTACAGAAAAAAGAAGAGAGGCTTCTTCCATATCCATGGCACGCCCTGGAGGAAGAGAAATGGAAGAGGAGAGGGCCAGTTTCTCGGCTTCCCTGTTGACGATCTTCTCGCTGAAGGATGCTGTGTCTATTCCCCTAAGCCTCAGAAGCAGCATGGGGTCATCATCCAGCTTTCTTCCTATTCCATATAACACTGCCGCCACATGCTTACACAGCACGGCCCAGTCTGGACAGGAACAGGAGAATTTCATTTCCTTGACCTTTGGGAAAAGGTTTAGGGAGGAGGATGTGAAATACTCCTTGAAGGAGTCTGGGAACCTTCCGTTGATGAAATCCTCCACAGATTCGAAGTTATTCCTGCACTTTTCTTCAAAGGCCTTCACTTCATTGTCTGAGAAAGGCTTGATATCTATCTGGACTCTGTAGGGTTTGGGCCTGGATCCCACCACCAGGGCCTTTATGACTCCATACTCAATCTTCAGGTCCACTACACAGCCGCTTCTGACGTAGTTCCTTCCCCTTGGAAGACGGTTGTCGAAATCTGCGTAGATATCGATATTGTCACACCAGGCCTTTCCCCACCAGGATGAAGATATGGTTCTTCCTTCGATGATTATGGGCTCTCTGATCTCGTCTTTTTTCTTTGCCATTACAGTTTCCTCTGATAACGCATTGCAGACAACAGTTCTCTTGGAGAAAGCTTACTGGTAACTTCTCCTCCGATATCGCCTAGTATAGACTCTGCCAAATCAGTCTTCTCCTTGAGAATCTGACTAATCCTCTCTTCAATGGTGTCTTCTGCCACAAACTTGTACACAGTGACCACATTCTTCTGGCCGATTCTGTAGGCTCTGTCTGTGGCCTGGTCCTCCACCGCAGGGTTCCACCATCTGTCGAAGTGGATTACGTTATTGGCTTCTGTAAGAGTAAGGCCTGTTCCTCCTGCTTTCAGTGAGATTACCAGGAAAGGAATCTCTCCGCTTTGGAATCTCTCCACTATCTCTGTCCTTTTCTTGGGAGGAGTGCTGCCGTCGATGTAATCCCCATTCTCGCCGAAGACAGGAGAAAGGAGAGCGAGAAGCTCTGGGATTATGGAAGCAAACTGGGTAAAGACCAGAACCTTCTCCCTGTTTTCATGGATAGTGGTGCATAGTTCCTTAAGAAGAAGGAACTTGCCGCTCTTCTTCTCTTCATAATCTCCGTCTCCCAGGTACTGGGAAGGGTGGTTGGCAACCATCTTCAGCTTCATTATGGTGGCACCGGTAAGGGCCAGGGCACTCGCTCCGGTCTCCTCCTTTTCTTTCAGCGCATCCTCATATTCATCCACCACCTTGTTATACAATACCCGCTGCTCAGGAGTAAGGGAGACCATGAGAGTGTTCTCCACTTTGTCTGGAAGGTCGTCGATGATGGTCTTGTCACTCTTAAGGCGCCTGAGGATAAAAGGAGTCACGACTTTCTTAAGGTTTTCCATCTTGTCTTCAGCTGTGGAATCCACAAAGGAAGCAAAGTCCTTCTCATCTCCCAGAAGGCCGGGAGAGAGGAAGTCGAATATGGACCAGAGGTTCAAGAGTGAGTTCTCGATTGGAGTTCCTGTCATGGCTATGGCCTGCTTCCTGTCCAGAGCCTTTATGACCTTGGTCTGTTTTGTATTCCTGTTCTTTATGTTCTGGGCTTCGTCAAGGATTACCAGATCCCATTTCTCTTCCTGGATGGCGGCACTGGTGGCTGCTCCCTGGTATGTGACTATGGTGAGGAAAGGAAAGTCCTTCTTCTTTGCCTCCTTTCCATGCCTGATGGAGAAATCTAAGGAAGGAGTGAACTTCAGGCACTCTCTTCCCCAGTTTCCCAGAAGGGAGGCTGGAACAACCAGGAGTACCTTTGCATCCCTCTTTTGTTCCCTGAACTCTTCCAGGTAGGCCAGTATCTCCACTGTCTTTCCCAGTCCCATGTCATCTGCCAAAAGGGGGCCCAGGGAAAGCCTTGAAATTCCCATGAGCCATCTGAAGCCATCCTTCTGATAAGGCCTGAGGGTTCCTGTAAAGGAGGAAGGGGGAGCGGACGGTAGATCTGAGGATATGGAACTTTTAATGATGCCGTCGATATCGATGTGTATCGGAAAAGCTTTCTCTTCCACGCCTGATGCCAGGCGTAGAGCGGAAAGGAGAGAAATCTCTTCTTCTTTCAGCTTCTCATATTCCTCAAGAAGCTTTACAAGGCCACTCCTGTCTACTTCAATCCAGTTGCCCTTCAATAGGTAGAGACCTTCTGTTCTGGATAGGATATCCCTTATCTCCTCCTCAGTTATCTCCACTCCCTGCCACACCATCCTGGGCCTTAAGTCGGAAACAGAGCATTTCGTTCCCTTCTTGCCGCTTTCGATGGCGATGTTTGATCTTCTCTTTCTCTTTTTCCACCAAGCAGGGATTCTTGTAACGATTCCAGCCTCTTCAAAGAGTGGGACATCCATCAGGAATGCGTAAGCTTCCTCCTTGGATACATAGATGGGAGAGAATATCTCTCCGGAGTTTAGCCAGGAGGAGATTATTCCGCTCCTTTTGGCAGCCTTCTTGATGGAGGATATGAGGGTTGCAAGCTTATCGATGGAAGATGAATATTCCTTCAGGGCATATTTCAGCGGATAGTGGTGAACTTTTCCGTCTTCTCCCACAGTGGAATATGTGGCCATGAAGGCAAAGGGAGACTCAGGCTTTTTGCTTTCCAGAAGATGGAAGAAGATTCTGGAGGGAAGCTTGAAGCGGGTGGAGAAGGAAGAGAAATATGCTTCTACGGAAGAAGGATAGGTGGAGATGTCACTTCTGAAGAAGGAAAGGTATCTCTCGAAAAGGGCAAGGACCCACTCTGAATTAAGGTTCTGGCTTCCAAGAATGAAGGGGGCGTTGGACAGCATTTCCTCCAGCTCAATCATATCGTAGGAGACGGCTACCTTTTCCCTCTCCAGGGAAAGGGACGGTGTCCTTTCAAGCTGGAAGAAAAAGTTCTCTGTAATACTCTTCAGAAAGTCCAGGGAAGGGGAGGAGTCCTTAATTGAGCCGGATAGTACAGCATCATACATTCCTCTATACTGGTCAGGGAAGAACTCTGGCCTTCTCTCCTTTGTAAAGTCAGGTCTGAATCCCTCTCCTGTGATGATGAACTCAAGATTATTCTTTCTCTTCTGCATGAAGATATTCTATATGGATAGGTGACTGTTTCCAATTGGAAAACAGAGAGATTCCATCTTCCTCCAGGGTGCGCCATGGGAGTAAGCGAAGTCATTTTGAATGGGTATATGTACTGGATATGATGTGGCGGCAGTCCTCTTTGTCTAGAAGAAAAGGTAGACATAGGGAAAAAGCATCAAAGATTAATTCTTCGATAACTTGTTATTGAGAGCAAGTTTATGGTCTTTTGCTGACAAAGTTGGTGGAGAATACGTCAGTAGTTGTCGATATAATATTAAAATATGTAGAATTCTACAATTTAAGCGATTAGAATTGCACTGTGTGGGGCTGAATGGTATCATATAATCATAAAAATTGTAGAAATCTACAGAAAAGGTGATTATATGATTCGTAGAGAAAAGTATCTTCAGCAACTGATTGCGAATCGAAATAACGGTTTTCCAAAAATCATTACAGGGATAAGACGCTGTGGAAAATCTTTCTTGATGAAGGAGATATTCAGGG
>JAEDOD010000023.1 GCA_016302165.1 Sphaerochaetaceae bacterium | reverse complement strand
GAATCATTGTAATCAACAAGAATGCAATCATTCCTGATGGAACAGTAATCTAATCTTTTTCTGTTCCTTACCGGCCACAGTGAACCTGTGGCCATTTTCATTTATAGCTTCTTGTTTAAAAAGATATATGTTTTATGAGTCCTGAAATAGCTGAAGGAACTTGAGCACAGGAAGAAATTGTCTATGGTTCCCTATGGTCTAGCCACAACCATCACTGATGGCTCTTGAAGCATTGGACATTGGAAAGGATCCAGTCCCTGATCCTGGAATCCGAGGGTCCAAAGTCCAGCTTGGCAAGCTCCTCCTCTCTTACCCATTTTACATCCTCATGGACCTTCAGTCTGATGTTTCCTCCAATTATCTCCACCCTATGGCACTTCAGAGTATAGTGGACGCCACCGTTGATGAATTCCGTTTCGCAGAGATACTCCCTAGGAGAGATGTCCAGATCCAGTTCCTCCTTCCATTCCCTTTCCAGAGACTCTTCAATGGTTTCTCCCCACCTGTTCTTTCCCCCCACAAATTCCCATTTTTCAGAGAGAGGCCCTCCCTTTTCCCTTCTGGCAACCAGAAATTCTCCATTCCTGTAGGCAACTCCTGCTGTGGTCAACCTCTCTTCCATTGTCTCCTCCTACAACAATACAAAAGTGGGAAATATGAAGTGCAGGACCGCTACAGCAATGTTCAGGTAGCCAAGGAATACCTTCCTGCTCTCCTTTCCTATATCCAGGTAATCCTTTCTGCTCTCCCCCTCGTCCCTGGAAAAGACAATGAGAAAGTATAGGGAATCATATGTGATCATAAGTAAGGGAATAAGGTCTCCCAGGACCATGGGACCAGGAGAAAGAGGGAGAAGGGCCAACACAAAGACAAGCAGGAATCCTGAGGCAACAAATATGCCCAAAGCCTTCCTGTTCTCCCTGAGAAATGATGAAAGACGAAGAAAGGAGGAAAGCTGAACCCTGTACCTGTTCTGCAGAAAAAGCAGGGCGGAAAGAAGGAGATAGAGAATGGAAAGGATATAGCACTGGATCATCTGTTCCTCCCCACTTCCTCAATTAGGTCCTCTGAAGTGAAGTAGCCAAGAGCCTCAGCAGCCTTTCTTCCGCTTGTTTGGTGGAGAATAACTCCATTCATTGCTGCAGAAAGAGGCTTCTCTCCATGGGCAAGGAAGGCTCCGATTATTCCGGAAAGCACATCGCCGCTGCCGGCAACGCCCAAGGCTGGGTTTGAGCCGTCCCATACAAAGGTTTCGTCTCCGTCCGTTATCCATATGACGCTGGATTTCACTATTATTACGCACTCCAGCGTCTTGGCAACCTTTTTCAGCGTGGTAAGGAAATCATCTTCCTCTAGTCCAAGGTTACTGAGAAGCCTTCTGTATTCTCCCATATGGGGAGTAAGGACAGCCCTGAAGCCGAAGCGGTCCTCTTTCTTCACCAGCTTTATTGCATCAGCGTCCAGAACCATAGGAAGGGAGGAGGAAAGATAAAGGTCTATGACTTCCCTTTTGCCTTCTCCCCAGCCTGGCCCCATCAGGACGCCACCAACACGCAGTGAGGAAAGGTTTTCCTTCCTTACTCCCATGATGGAAGGATGGGATGAGAGGACTTTATCCAGAACAATTTCCTCAGAGTATAGGGAGACCAGTCCAACGCCGCTATGGAAGGCAGAGAGGGAGGAAAGTATGGGAGCGCCCATATACCTTTGGCTTCCTCCTGCCACCAGAAGGTGGCCCCTGGTATTCTTGTAGTCAAAAAAGGAGATTGGAAGAGGAGAATAATCCTCTGAGGAAAGAAGCTTCACTTCTGACAGAGGAAACTGGCGCGAAGGAAAGCCAGGATTGAAGACTTCTATCCTTCCGCACTTTTTCCTGTTTTCAGGGTAGTAGAGCTCAGTTTTACCGCACATGAAAGTGACTGTAAGATCTGCCGAATAGGCGAAGGCTGAAGGAACATCCAAGGCTATCTTGAAGGAAGAGCTCTTGTCTAGAGAAGAAAAGAGGGATTCCAGAGAAGGAGAAAGGGAGCCGTGAAAAGAGAAGCCGAAGACGCCATCCACCACCACATCGCACTCCCTGAAGCCATCCACCAGATAAGGGGCCACAGCTTCCCGCCGCCTCATGTTCTCTTGGTTTCCATTTTCAAATATGGGATATACCATGACAGAAGCGGCCAAGGGGAGGGAAAGAAGTGCCATATGGAGGGCATCACTACCGTTATTTCCCTTCCCTACAAGAAAAAGCACTCTCTTGTTCTCAATGTATTTCCGTGCTATCTCAAGGGCACCCTTTGCAGCAGAGTCAATGAGCTCACTCTCCTTGAGGGAGTTCTCCAAAATAAGTCTATGGTCAATGTCTGATGCTTCCTGGAGAGTGAATAGTCCTTCCATGGATAGAATATAGTATTATTAAGGGAATTTGTCTTGATGAATTATTCTCTTTTCTGTAATGTTTCTATGTCTAGGGGTGGTCGAAAGACCTGAGAAATACCCTCGAACCTGATCTGGGTAATGCCAGCGTAGGGAACGACGAAGTATATCTTTCTACAAATTTAATCCCCATGACAGAATATTTCTTTTAGGAGGCTTTCCATGAAGAAGGCTATTTCTGTCCTTTTGGCTGCACTTATGGTGCTGACTCTGGCTGCACAGCCAGTTGAAGAAAAGGCTGGAGAAGAGAAGACTCTCACTCTCTATGCCTACGATACTTTCTGCGGTGACTGGGGTAGTGCCGCTACCCTTATCCCTGCCTTTGAGGAGAAGACAGGAATCAAGGTCAACGTCGTTGCTTCTGGAAACGCTGTTGAAGTGATCAACAAGGTTCTTCTTGAAGGTGATAACACAGAGTGTGATGTAATCTTCGGAGTAACAGATGACCTTACAACAAAGATCATCGACCGCCTGGAGCCATATGCAACTCCATACCTTTCATCAATCTATCCTTCAATCATCTTTGACGACACCAACAGGCTCATTCCTTTCGACTGGGGTGTATTCGCCTTTGTCTGGGACAGCGAAAGCTCCATCGAGCCACCTAAGAGCCTTTGGGACCTGACAAAGCCTGAGTATAAGGACAAGGTGATCCTCATCGACCCAAGAACCAGCAGTGTAGGAACCGGCCTTATGATGTGGACCTACAACGCTCTTGGAGACAGATGGCTTGAGTGGTGGAAGGCAATGGAAGAAAATGCCCTTACTATCGCCAGCGGCTGGTCAAGCGCCTACGGCCTCTTCACAGAAGGTGAAGCTCCAATTGTCTTGAGCTACACCACAAGCCCTGTGTATCACGTAATGAATGAAGACACCACCCGCTATCAGACCCTTATCTTCCAGGAAGGCCACGAGGCAACCATCGAAGGAGTAGGAATCATCAAGGGAACCAAGCACAGGGAAGAAGCTGAAGCCTTCATCGACTTCATGCTCTCCGAAGGCCAGGTGAACCTTGCTGTAACAAACAGCATGTATCCTGCTGCAATGGATGCTCAGCTTCCTGAGGCCTACAGCTATGCCCCACTTCCTGATACACTTTACACAGGAAGTGCAGATACAGCTTCCAATCTTCTTGTAGATTGGACAGAAAACATTGCAAAATAATTCTGTGAAAGAGAGAAAGACATTTTATCTATTACTGTCAATTCCGGCTCTTGTGGTAACCGTAACGGTTTTCCTTCTGCCCTTGTACTTCGTGTTCTCAAGGGCATTCTCAGAGGGGCCGGAAATGGCATTGAAGACCCTTTTGGACAGCTATACCTGGCGCCTTTTGGGTTTCACTGTCTACCAGGCCTTTCTCTCTGCCATTATCTCCGTTTCTCTAGCCTTACCCTTCGCACTATTCTTCTCCCACTACTCCTTCTTCGGGAGAAAGGCCATACTTACCATGTGCGATACAGCCTTCGCCCTCCCTTCAATCCTTGCGGTCCTAGGCTTTGTAGTGTGGTATGGCAACAATGGAATACTTAACTCAATTCTTATTTCCCTGGGCCTGGTGGAAAAGCCAATAAAGTTCCTTTTCTCCTTCCCCTCAGTAATCCTTGCCCATGTGTATCTCAACTTCCCTGTGGCCCTGTCACTGTTGACCTCAGCCCTTTCCAATATGGATGAAAAGGAGGAAATGGCTTCCAGAACACTTGGAAAAGGAAGACTAAAGACCTTCTTCTCCACCACCCTTCCCAAGATAAGGGGAACTCTTCTCAGCTCCTTCCTCCTTATCTTCCTTTTCTGCTTCCCTTCCTTCCTTATTGTCATGAGCCTTGGAGGAAGCCCCAAATATTACACCATTGAAGCTGAAATATACCGCCGCACCTATACTGATGTAAACACTGTCTCATCTTCATCCTTGGCCCTGTTCTCCTTCTGTATCATGGCTCTCCTTATCCTTTTTACAGGCTATGGCAGAGAGGAGAAGAGAAGCTCCAGAGCAAGAAGAGCCATAAGAAAGACCAAGGGACTGAAAAGTCTGGAAGCTTTTATCCTTTCCCTTCTGATCCTTCTCTTCATCCTTCCTCCCATTCTCTCCATTCTTTACAGAGCCTTCTTCACCAAGGATGGAAGCTTTACCTTGAAGGCCTGGAATGACATCATCTCCAAGGCTCCCACAGGAGCCGGAACCGGATTGTCAGCAATCATCAATTCCATTGTAATTGCCCTTACTTCTTCGCTTACAGCCGTATCCCTCTCCTCAGCCATAGCCATCTCTTCAGTCAGACGGAAAAGCAGAATCGTTCCTCTCCTTACTTCCCTTCCCATGGCTGCAGGCTCAGTGTCTCTAGGCCTTGGCTTCTCTTTCCTTGCTTCATCCATAAGAGGAAAGACACTTCTCCTTTCCTACATTCTTGTAATGCTTGCCCACCTGGTTACAGTAATGCCCTTTGCAATAAGGACCATGATGCCAGGAGCGAAGAGAATCCCTCTGAGGCTGGAATATGCTTCCATGAGCCTGGGAAAGAGCCAATACTACACATATAGGAAAATAGACCGTCCTATGCTCTCACCTTATAGGAGAAGAGCCTTCGCCTTTGCCTTCGCCCTATCCATGGGAGAAGTGAATGCAACCATGGCCCTGGCGGAAGGAAAAGTCACTACATTGCCAATCCTCATCTACAAGATGATCAACCAATACAACTATCAGGGAGCATCAGCCCTTGCCCTTCTGCTCCTTATTCTTGCCATAACAGTATTCTCAATCGGAGAAAGGGAGGAAAAGAATGCCATATCTTAGTGTCAAGGAAGTAACGAAGAAATACCAGGAATTCAACATGTCCCTTTCCTTTGAAGCTGAGAAGGGGGAGCTGGTCTGCATCCTAGGCCCCTCTGGAGGTGGAAAGTCTACCCTTCTTTCCCTTCTCTCCGGCATTGAGAATCCAGATAGCGGAGATATAACGATAGATGGCAATTCCATCACCAGGCTTCCAATCCACCAGAGAGGCATTGGAATGGTATTCCAGGACTTCTCACTGTTTCCTTCCATGAATACAGGAGAGAACATCGAATATGGAATGAGGATTAAGTCCAGGAAGGAAAGGAAGGAGAAAGCTAAGGAACTTTTATCCCTGGTGGGTCTTCCTGGATATGAAAAGAGAAAGGTTACAGAGCTCAGCGGTGGAGAAGCCCAGAGAGTGGCCCTTGCCAGAGCCATTGCATCAGAGCCTCAGATTCTTCTTCTGGACGAACCTCTTTCAGCCTTGGACGCTCCACTAAGGAAAAAGCTCAGAGGAGCCATCAGAGCCATCCATGATGCCACAGGAACCACAATGCTCTACGTCACCCACGACAGGGAGGAGGCATTTGCCATTGCAGACAGAATCCTCATCATGAAGGACGGAAGAAACGTGGCCTATGGAACTCCCGAGGATCTATATAGAAATCCGCCTGACCTTTTCACAGCCTTCTTCACAGGAGAAGGCACAGCCCTTCCCTGCACCCTTCTTTACGGAGAAGGAAAGGAAGGTTACATCTTCTTCAGACCTGAAAGCGTAACTGTATCGGAAGAAATGCTGGATGGAGGCCTATACCCAAACCACCTTGTAATGAACAATGTGGAAGTAAGAAGCGCAGAGTATACAGGACCTGGATATGTGCTAGGTCTCTGGTTCAAGGGCCTTCCAATTATTGCCTTCTCACCTCTGAAACCCAAGAAAAGATACATTTCTTTGATGATAATGGTGGATGCTCTCATAAAAGTACAGTCATAATCTGAAAAAATTGCGTTATAGATATGGAGGACAATATGAAGAAATATGTCTTACTTATCTATATTCTAGTTTTAGTGACCTTCGTTTCATACGCCACCTACTCTCCGACGGCGGCAATGATGGTCGAAAGCGAAAGCGCCATCGCTGAAGATGAAATCTGGACTTCCCTTTCCTACGGAGGAGATTTCTCCCCTCTTGGATGGAGATGGGGAGACCTGGAAATGTCAATGCCCATCAGAATCAGCTATGTAACATCATCCCTTCCTTCCCATGGCTCTGCTGTTCCCCGTAAATACAAAGCCATGGCAGGAATCTCTGCCCGGTACTACTTTACTCTGGTGAACCTATTCCTCTCCTATTACTCAGGAGTGGTGGATTATCCGGAAATAAAGGCTGTGACAGCGGAAAGGAGAATAGAAGGAGGAGTGGGCTTTTCTCTAGGAGAGTACCTTTCCATCTCCATTCCTCTCCACTACTCTTTCTCACCTGTCTACCCGTCCTTCGGAGGAGGGATAATGATGAGAGTGGGAGGTGAAGTATGAAAGCCATAGTAATTCTTCTTCTCTCCATCATCACTCTTTCCTGCTCCATAGAAAGAGTTCCTGATCAGAGGACTGTGTATCTAGTGACAGTAGCTGATGACTTCTACAACTTCAACGGAAACGGAAGAAAGCTGGAGAATGTGGTGACTGATTCAGCTGCCATCAACATGCAGCTAGAGACTCTTGGAGAAGTACACACAATGTGCTTTATTTCTGAAGAGGGAAAGAGATATACATCTTCTAATCCTACTTTTGTCCCAAAGGATAAGAATGGAAATGAGCTCTCCGACCCCTCATCCCCTCTCTTTCGTCGCTTTTCCTATAAGCCTAAGGAAGGAGAAGAGGAGTCTGGATGGACAGTGCGGGATGTAATGGAATACCTGGGAAAAATCGAAGCAGATGAAGACGACATAATAATCTTCACCTACTCAGGCCATGGAGAGAAAAAAAGCGGAGCACTGATGATGAACGCATCCTTCTCTTCCTACGAGTGGGACTCCATAAGTCCTGAGGATTTTCTTGATACCATCACCTCCCTCGGAGGAAAGAAGCTGGTGGTGCTGGACTCATGCTATTCCGGGCAATATATTCCAGACTCAGAACTTATATCAGCAGATAAGTTTGCTTCCGGCCATAAGGAAGACAGATGGATAGGTTTCGATTATCCTGGCGCTGCTCTCTCCACCTACACAAAAGGAAAGAAGACAGAGCGCATAAAGGACCTTTGGATCATTTCCGCTTCCGGCAAAGGACAGGAAGCTTCAGATAACCTTAGTGCAGGGGACGGCCCATTCCAAGAGTTCTATGGAGCCTTTACATATTACTTTCTCAAGGCCTTGGGCTACGACACAGATAGGAATTTGCCCTCTGGCCGAGACAAGCGCCTTACTGTGTTCCAGATCTATTCGGAGATACGCTCAGCCTTCCCAGAGTATGAAACACAAATCCAGACCCCCCGGACTTACTTGAAGGGTCTGGACCTGATATTGCGCTAACTATACTTCTACAGGATCAAGAAGCTGGGTGCGGATGTAATCCTCGTATGTCTCATCCCTTCTTATCCTGAGAATCTTTCCATTATTCTTGAGATATTCTGCGTGTCTCATCTTTCCATTATAGTTGAATCCCATGGCATGGCCGTGGGCTCCTGTATCGTGGATCACCAGAATATCTCCTTCCTCTATTTCAGGAAGCTCCCTGTCGATGGCGAACTTATCATTATTCTCGCAGAGGGAACCTGTAACATCATACTTATGGTCCTTTTCAGCCTTGCTCTTGCCAAGGACAGTGATGTGATGATAGGAGCCATAGAGGGCAGGACGCATAAGGTCAGCCATGCAGGCATCCAGGCCCACATAATCCTTGTACTTGCTTGTTACATGGCGCACTGTAGAGACCAGGTATCCATAAGGACCTGTAATTGCTCTTCCGCACTCGAATGTAATCTTCAAGGGGCCCAGGCCTTCCTTTTCAATCATTTCGCTGTAGAGGGCACCGATCCTTTCTCCAAGAATTGACCACTCTATTCTGTCATCTGTAGGACGATAAGGAATTCCTACTCCGCCGCCAAGGTCCACAGCCTCAATGTCTACGTTGCACTTCTCCTTGATTTCCTTAACAAGAATGAAGAGCATCCTTGCTGTCTCCACGATGTAGTCTGCATTCAGCTCGTTGGAAGCCACCATAGTGTGGAGATAGAAGTGCTTCACACCCTTCTCCTTGGCCAAAGAGTAGGCTTCAAGGAGCTGGGCTCTTGTAAGGCCATACTTTGCCTCCACAGGGTTGCCGATGATGGCGTTACCTGTCCTTTCCGGTCCTGGATTGAAGCGGAAGGAAATGGTGGAAGGAAGGGAGCCACAGGCTCTCTCAACGCTGGCGATATGGGTGATGTCATCAAGATTCAGGATTGCTCCCATTTCATATGCTGTCTGGAACTCTTCGTCTGGAGTGTCGTTACTGGTGAACATGATCCTTTCTCCAGGAATTCCAGCTTCCCTGGCCATATATAGCTCAGGCAGGGACGAACAGTCTGCACCGAAGCCATGGGATGCAAGAAGCTTCAGGATATTGATATTAGGCAGAGCCTTTACAGCAAAGAAGTTGGTGAATTCAGGAGCCCAGGAGAAGGCAGCCTTCATATCCTCTGCATTCTTCTCGATTGCATCTCCATCGTAGATGTTGAATGGAGTTCCGACCTTTTTTGCCAAGGAAATCAGTTCATTCTCTTCAAGTAATAGATTCTTCTCAGTCATTTATGTGCTCCACTATTGATTCGACAGCCTTGATTACATCCTCCCTATGTCCATAGGAAGACACCCTTACAAATCCTTCTCCGCTTCCACCGAAGCCTGAGCCTGGGGTCACCACCACGTGGGCCTTCTCAAGAAGGAAGTCGAAGAATTCCCAGCTCTTCATTCCTCTGGGAGCCTTTGCCCAGACATAAGGGCTGTTGACACCGCCATAGCACTTGATGCCAATGGCCTCCAGTCCAGACTTGATGATCCTTGCATTCTCAAGATAGTAGTCTACAAGACTCCTGCACTCTTCTCTGCCCTTAGGGCTGAGAGCTGCAATTCCACCGCTCTGTGCAATGTTTGAAGCGCCATTGAAGTAAGTACACTGTCTTCTGTTCCAAAGTCTGTGTACAGTTCCCTCAGGAGCATTGTCTGAAGCGATGCCGAAAGGTACGATTGTCCAGCCAAGTCTTACACCTGTAAATCCTGCATTCTTACTGAAGGAGTTGATCTCTATTGCCACCTTCTCGGCTCCCTCCACTTCGTAGATTGTGTGGACATAACCTTCCTCTCTGATGTAGTCGGAATATGCGGCGTCATAGATGATTACAGCATTCTCCCTAATGGCATAATCCACGAAGGCCTTAAGCTGCTCCTTGGTCGCTACAGCTCCAGTCGGGTTATTGGGGAAGCAGAGATAGATCAGGTCCACATGGGTCTCTGGAGGTGTGCACACAAAGCCATTACTTTCATTGGAGGGCATATACACAAGGCCCTTGTAGGAGAGGCTTTCCTCATCGAAGCCCAGACTTCTTCCACCTGCCACGTTGGAGTCCACATATACTGGGTATGCAGGATCCTGGACAGCCACAATGGAATCGGAGCTGAAGATCTGCTGGATATTGGCTGCGTCTGCCTTGGCCCCATCGCTGACGAAAAATTCCTCAGGAGCCAATTCTACTCCATATTCTCTTCTATACATCTCAGAAAGTGCCACTCTAAGAGGAGTATCACCCTGCTCATCTCCATAGCCAGTGTATGTTGACCGGTCTGAAAGAAGATCGATCTTTCTGTGCATCTCAGATGTGATGTAAGGTGTCAAGGCCTCTGTAGTGTTGCCGATGCCAAGTCTCAGCACCTTCTCACCAGGATTCTTCTCCTGCCAAGCCCTGGTCCTTCTTGCAATCTCCGGAAAGAGATAACCTCCTGCCAGCTTTAGAAAATCTTCATTGACTTTAGCCATGATTAAATCCTTCCCTCCCTGATGTCTTCCTTCATTCTATCGATTATGGAATAGAGACTATTTCTGTGCTCTTCCTTCTCCAGTGAGCAGAGAGGAAGTCTGAAGATCTCCTTTACATATCCTTCCTTGGCCATTGCTGTCTTGATTGGAATAGGGTTTGTCTCCACGAAGCAGACCTTGAAGAAGTCGCTGAACCAGGCATTGATTTTCTCTGCCTCCTCAATCTTTCCTTCCAGGGCAAGATGGACCATCTTTGCCATTTCCGCAGGGAAAAGGTTTGATGCGACCGATATGACACCGTCCCCGCCTCTCTTGATAAGGTCCAGGGAAAGGTTGTCGTCTCCGCTAAGGACGCTGAACTCTTCTCCTGTGTGGGAGATTACAGAAGTCATCTGGTCCAAGGATCCGCTGGCTTCCTTGACAGCAACGATGTTCGGGCATTCAGCTTCCAGCCTCAAGAGAGTCTCTGTCTCCAGGTTGACTCCTGTGCGTCCCTTGATGTTGTAGAGGATGCAGGGAATGGATACTGAATCTGCAATTGCCTTGAAGTGAAGGAAAAGTCCCTTCTGGGTTGGCTTGTTGTAATAGGGGTTCACAAGAAGTACAGCATCTACTCCTGCGTCCTGGGCATGCTGGCTAAGCCTGATTGCTTCGCTGGTTGCGTTGGAGCCTGTTCCTGCAATTACAGGGACCCTGCCCTTGGTGAACTTGATGGTCTGGGCTATGACTCTGTCATGTTCCTCATGGGAGAGGGTTGGTGACTCTCCTGTGGTTCCACAAGGAACAAGACCATCGATTCCAGCTAAGATCTGTGATTCAACAAGCTTCTCCAGGGAAGCGTAGTCCACAGTATTGTACTCTGTGAAGGGAGTAATCAGCGCTGTAAACACTCCCCTGAAATTGTTCTTCATATCATTCTCCAAATGTTTCGTTCAAATAGTCGTCAAGAGTAAGGATTCCCCTTCTCCCTGTATCCTTAAGCCACTCTGCTGCCATTACAGCTCCCAGGGCAAAGCCGTTTCTGCTCCGGGCGGAATGGGTCAGGGTTATGGTATCCACTTCGCTGTCGATAAGCACTGTGTGGACTCCAGGAACTCTTCCCACTCTCATGGACGTGACCTGAAGCTGGTCCTCCCCGATTTTTCCTTCGCTGTTTCCCAGGACCAGAGTCTTCTTTCTGTCCACAGTGTCCAGAAGAGCATTTGCAATCATCAGCGCTGTTCCGGAAGGACTGTCCTTCTTTTCATTGTGGTGGATCTCCTCCACAGCCATATCGTAGCCGCTGACCTTGCCATAGAGCTCTCCAGCCTTCCTTACCAGCTTGAGAAATAGGGCAACGCCTATGGAATAGTTTCCGCTATACATGATCCTAGGGTCCTTTCCTTCTCCGTAGGCCTTAACTTCATCCAGTCTATCCAGCCAGCCTGTGGTTCCTATGACCGCAGCAACTCCGCTATCGATATAAGCCTTGATATTATCCACGGCACATTCAGGGGAAGAGAAGTCTATGACACAGTCGACGCTTTTTAACATCTCTTCTGTAATTTCTTTCCCACTGACCCTTTCATCCTTTGAAAAGGGGTCAATGACCCCTTCTATTCCATGATTTCTCAGAGAGAGTACGGCATATATGGCCCTACCCATCTTTCCAAATCCTACTATTGCAGCTTTCATGGCATCAATATATCAGAGAGGGCCATATTATGTCTATATCCTAACAGAATGTTATTATAATAACAAATCTCATTAGTTTTCCAGATCCTTCCTCTCCTTGATGCGGGTTATCTCATCCCTAAGCACTGCAGCCTTCTCGAACTCCAGATTCTTGGCGTATTCGACCATCTGCTTCTCCAGAGTCTTGATATATTTCTTCCTGTCCTTTTCCAATAGGAGATTGTATCCACCCTTGAGAATCTTTGCGTCCTCCTTGGCAATATCCTCGCTATCCTTGATCTCACGCTCAAGAATATCCTCAATCTCCTTCCTGATGGTTGTCGGAGTAATGCCATGGGCCTTGTTGTAGGCCATCTGGACTTCGCGCCTATGCTCCGTCTCCCTTATGGCCTCATCCATGGCAGGGCTACGTTTATCTGCATACATTATTACTCTGCCGTCAGCATTTCTTGCAGCTCTTCCTATGGTCTGGATGAGAGAAGTTGCAGACCGGAGGAAGCCGATCTTATCTGCATCAAGAATGGCCACCAGGGAGACTTCCGGCAGGTCCAGGCCTTCCCTGAGAAGGTTGATTCCCACCAGAACATCATATTTTCCCTTTCTCAGGTCCCTGAGAATCTCCACCCTTTCTATGGTGTCAACTTCACTGTGGAGGTACTGGACCTTCAGTCCCAGTCCCAAAAGATAGGAGGTAAGGTCTTCGCTCATCTTCTTGGTCAGCGTCGTAACAAGAACCCTCTCTCCCTTATCGATGGTCTTTCTTATCTCTCCGTAGAGATCCTCCATCTGGCCTTCGGTAGGCTTGACAGTTATCTCCGGGTCCAGGAGACCTGTGGGCCTTATGAGCTGCTCCACTATCTGCACAGATTCAGCCTTCTCCCTTTCTCCAGGAGTGGCGGATACATATATCCTCTGTCCCACCTTGCTATCGAACTCATCATACTTCAGAGGCCTGTTGTCCAGGGCGGAAGGAAGACGGAACCCATATTCTACAAGATTGGTCTTACGGGACCTGTCTCCTTCATACATGGCTCCTATCTGGGGAAGAGTCACATGGCTTTCATCTATGAAGGTGACGAAGTCATCAGGAAAATAGTCCAGAAGAACAGCAGGCCTTTCTCCAGGCTTACGGCCAGTAAGAGGTCTTGAGTAGTTTTCAATACCTGAGCAGTATCCTACCTCCTGAAGCATCTCCAGGTCATACTCAACCCTGCTCTTGATCCTTTCAGCCTCCACATATTTTCCATTGGAGATGAAGTACTCATACCTTTCCTCCTTCTCGTCGTCAATGGCCTTGATGGCTTTGTCTATCTGGGCCTGGGGCATGACGAACTGCTTTGCAGGATAAAGTGTCACACTATCCACATGTTCGCCCTTCTCTCCAGTAAGGGGATCGAACCAGACAATATCCACTATGGTGTCCCAGTCCAGGACAATCCTGAAGGCTGTCTCAAGGTATGCCGGGTATATTTCTATCACGTCTCCCTTGGGCCTGAATGTTCCTCTCTCCAGAATTGCGTCGTTTCTCTCGTATAGCATCCTCAAAAGCTGGTCGAAGACCTTCTTCCGGTCAAAGTCGTCTCCAACATGAAAGGACCAGAGCATATCCCTCAATGACACAGGGTTACCCAGGCCATATATGCAGGAAACTGTTGCCACTACAATTACGTCGCGCCTTTCCATAAGGGAGAAGGAGGCATGGAGACGAAGTCTGTCGATTTCATCGTTGATGTCCACTTCCTTCTCGATATAGAGATCCTTTCCCGGCACATAGGCTTCAGGCTGATAGAAATCGTATGTCGAGACGAAATAGGTGACCGCATTCTCTGGAAAGAAGGTCTTGAACTCCCTGTAGAGCTGGGCAGAAAGTGTCTTGTTATGGCTCAGGACCAGAGTTGGCTTCTGGATCTTCTCAATAAGCTTTGCCATAGTGAAGGTCTTTCCGCTTCCTGTAACTCCCTTCAGGGTCTGGGCCCTGTCCCCTTCCAGGTAGCCGTTGTAGAGGGCATCCACAGCCTCTCCCTGGTCTCCTGACAAAGAGTATGGGGCATGGACAACGAAAGGCTTCTCCACTCCGCTTACATAATCGGGATATCTTATCTCAGAATCCATCTGGTATTCTCCTCTGTCTGCTCCACCAGCTCCACGGCTTTCAGGACGATCCGCTCTCCATTTCTCACAACAGTCACATCCACCTTATCTCCAGGTGATGTGGCAAAGAGAGCTGCAAAGTAATCTGTATATCCTTCTATTGTCTTGTCGCCAATGGCCACCACCACATCTCCTCCCAGGTATATTACAGAGGAGCCGTACTGGGCCTTTTCGCTTCCGCCCTTGATTCCGCCCCTGTCTGCCATACCTGCTGGCACCACCTGGCTTACAAGGATTCCCTTGTCAACAGGAAGATTACAGTAGGAAACTATCTGGCTGTTAAGCTCCACAGAAAGGAAGTCAAGCCAGCCACGGGAAACCTTTCCGTCCTTGATTATCTTCTGGCTAATGTTCCTGACGCTTTCAGCAGGAAGAGCGAAGGAGATTCCCTGGGCAGAGCCTGAAGTGGAGTAGATTGAAGAGACCAGTCCTACCATCCTGCCCTTTGTATCAAGAAGAGGACCTCCAGAGTTTCCTGGATTTATCAGGGCGTCTGTCTGGATCATGTTGGGAATAATGGAAGAGGAAGAGGATGTACTTACCATTCTCTCCAGTCCTGAAACCATACCTGAAGTCAAGGACCATGTATATCCATAAGGGTTACCGATGGCGAGAAGTGTCTGGCCCACTGTCAAGGTTGTGGAGTCTCCGAACTCCATGGGAAGAAGTCCTACGCGAGGGCACTTCAGCACCGCAATATCTGTCAGCACATCGTAGCCCACAAGGGTTGCCGTTTCAGAGCTTTCATCTGAAAAGATGATGGTAAACTCCGTTCCTGACCCTACCACATGCTTGTTAGTCACTATATATCCGTCACTTGTCAATATGACCCCGCTGCCTTGGCCTGAGTCGGAGAGAGTGCTTTCAGAGAGGATCTGGACCACACTGTCCTTACACTTCTCATAGACAGCTATGTTCCTTGCCTCCTCGCTGGTGTAGGTCCAGCTTCCCTCCTTATTCTGGAAAAGTGGAATCAGTTCATCTCCATAGTAGATCTGGTCCACAGGGATTCCTGCCATTTCAAAGAGGGCGTCAAGGCCATCCTCCTCCATCACCTCTTCCATGGCGGATCTGAGGATCTCCTTATCCCTTTCCTTATTTATATAATCTGTCCAGAGCCAAAGGCCCAGGATTATTGCCACCGAAGCTGTGGATACAATGATGAGGGTCAACAGTTCCGGGAAGGAAAAACGCTTCATGGTCTGAGGATACACGGGTGAAGGCAAATGTGCAATTGACTCCATCCCTTCTGTGGAACCTTATTGCTTTTGGTGGTATCCTAGGGCCATGGATGTCTTGAGTGCAAACAGGGATGCCTGGAACGAAGAAGTGGAGAGAAGAAACTTTTGGACCAGGATCGTTGATGAAGAGACCATAACCCAAGCTTATTCCGGTAATCCGAAAATCTGGGTCACTCCCTCCACCATTGTTCCTTTGGAATGGATAAAACCTCTTAAGGGAGAGAAGGTTCTCAACGCCTGTGGGGGCGGTGGTCAGCAGACTCCCATTCTCGCTTCCTTCGGAGCCTCTGTCACTGTGCTGGATAATGCCGAGCGCCAGTTGGATCAGGATAGAGCTGCCTTGGAAAAGTATGGTCTGGAAGCAACTCTCGTGAAAGGAGATGTATCAAATCTGCCATTTCCTGATGACAGCTTCAGCCATATTGTCAATCCCTGCTCATTGAACTTTGTAGAAGACATTTCTGTATGCTACAAGGAATTCAGGAGAGTCCTCAGAAAGGGAGGAACCCTGATTATGGGGATTGCCAATCCTGTGCTCTATATCTTCGACGAAAAGAAGCAGGAGAAGAAGCTGAAAGTGAAATACACTCTTCCCTACTCAGACCTAACTTCCCTTTCCAGAAAAGAGATAGAGAAGATGATAAGAAATGCAGACACCATTGAGTTCTCCCATACTCTGGACACTATTATCGGTGGCCTCATATCCAGCGGCTTCATCATTGACGGCTTCTTCTCAGACTACTCTGGATCAGAGCCTACAGATTCTTTTATAAGGGATGCTTACTTAGCAATTAAGGCTACTCTTATCTCAAAGTAGCCTTAAATTACAACTCCTTAAATAGTAATGAATTATCATTTAGTAAGGATTCTTTACTATCTATTTCAGCAATTCCGCTGCCCTTTCTTCAGGAACCTTTATGACTCCTTCTACATTGATGGCCTCGCCAACCATGTAGACAATAGCGCCACTCTCCACCAGACGTTCCATGCTGTCCTTGAAGTCTTCAAGCATCAGTATTTCCGTAGGGTCTTGAGCGTCTACATATATTTTTCTTATGGCCTCTCCCATTTCTGACACAGCTCCCAATATCTCTTCACGTACTGGGTCGAAGGAAAGAAGAAGAGAGGAAAGGAGAAGGTTATCCGCCTTCCGCTTCTTCAGGATCTCAACTATCTCATTCCTTTTCAATGTGGAGATTGCTGTTCCCCTTACATATATGTTTCCGTCTACAGAAAGGGAGGATGGGCTATTGGAGATATGGGTATCCTCTTCCTCTGCCATATTCTCCTCCACTATCATGTCCAGGTGCATTTCTCCCTGCATATCCTTGGAAACCTTAGTAAGAAGGAAGGAATCTATGCCCTTCTCTCTAAGAGTATCCAGGTATTCAATACCTCTGCTTCCTGCAGAGACCACATAGGCTATTTCCCCCACCTTCTCGGAAGCTTCCAGGTTTTCTTCAAAGTAGGAGATTATTTCACTGATTATTGCTGTCATGGGATAATTCTCCTATTTAGCCTTCTCTTCTTCAACCATTTTCTTTCTCCTCTCCTGACACTTTCCCTCTTTCACTGTAAGATGACTCCATGAATACAAAGAAGGCATTCTGGCTGAAGAGACCAAAGAAGTATATCGAAACTACCCTTCACTCCTTTTCCTGGAATGAAGAAGGATCCTCCTCTGTGTACTGGACAATCGGTGAAGAGGGAACTCTTTCCTTATCCTTTGAAAAGGATGATGAAGTTCAACTCTCCTTTGTCCTTCTCCATACTCCTTCCGACTTCATCAGATTTAGTCAGGATGGAATCCACTCCTCCTTCTTTGGCTTGGATTCCTTCATCCCTTTTCATATGCCTAGTGCCATAAGGATGGAGAAGAAGGGTGATGTGATATCCTTCTATTCTTCCTCTCTTCTTCTTATGAAAATGGAGAACCCAGCTTTCCTGGGTTCTGCATCCTTTGGCTTTGAAATGGAAGGAAAAGGAAGAGTTTCCCTTTCCATCTACTGATCACCAGTCCTTCACTACTGTTTCCGGCTTGGACTTCAGAAGTTCCGGATGCGTTACAAAGTACTTGAACTGCTTCAAGGCTGAAGCCCAATAGTAGCCGTCAGCTGTCCTTTCATCGATGTTCACAACTATATCGATGACTCTCTTCTTCACAGGATCTCCCTCCTCGGTGAAGTCATACATGGTCCTCTTGGCACCGAATGCCATAAACAGGGGGCAGTTTCCGAAGTTATACAGGTGATGGCGGATTGGAGGAATATTCAGCGAAGCCATGTTTGTAATGAAGAGGGATGCATGGAAAGGGGATGCCTCAATCAGGAAAGAGGGAAGTAGATTGAAGTAATCCATGGTCTTCAGAAGCCAAAGTGCGAACTTTCTGACAAGACCAGGAATAGCGCATATTGCAGCGGCAGCGGAATCAGTATTGTTGGTAGGCTTCATACCTTCGGCAATTGCATCGTTTATGACCTTGTAGACCTGATAGATATCATAGTCAGGCTGGAAGTGCATCTTGATGGTGGTCTCCTGGCCGTCAAGAGACATCTTTCTCTTGATTGCTAAGCTGACGGTAATGTCATTTCTTGCCCAGACCTTCTGGCCTCTGATGTATCTGTTGGTCCTTGGCCTCTGGCTTACCATTCTTACATAGGAGCCTAGAATCACATGAAGCACACCGAAGGAATCCAGGCCTTCAGCCCTCATCTCCCTGATGAACTTCTCTGTAGGAGCCACATCAAAGCTTTCGTTGATAGTATTCTGGCTATCACTTCTCTCTACCATTACATAAGGAATAAAGGATGAAAACGCATCTATATCCTTTACCCTAAATCCTTCTTTCATTCTTTTTGCCATATCATGGTGTATGTTACACCTTTTTTATACATTTTCAAAACTTTATGTATAGTTTTGTTCGAAAAATATCATTCTTATTTATAATCTTATTTTATATTCCTATTTTGGATTATTACTTTCATACTTTATAAGACAATCCCTATTTTCTCCCTATATTATCCTTCAACCAAGGGGAAAATTGGCAGCGCTCTATTGGAATAGGAAAAAATTACATGCTATTATTCAGAAAATCAAATTCTCAAATCCCTTTGGAAGGATTGAAGGAAGGTGAATATGGAAAACGAAAAGGAAACAAAACCTCTCAACTTTATCGAGAAGATAATTGAGGACGACCTTAGGGAAGGCAGAGTACCAGACAACAAGATCATCACTCGCTTCCCTCCTGAACCCAACGGCTATCTGCATATCGGTCACATCAAGAGCATCTGTCTGAACTTCGGTCTGGCAGAGAAATATGGTGGCGTCTGTCACCTGAGGCTTGATGACACCAACCCTGCAAAGGAAGACATGGAATACATCAATTCCATAAAGTCTGATATCCGCTGGCTTGGCTTCGACTGGGGGGATCATGAATACTATGCCTCCGACTACTATGACCAGCTCTATGAAATCGCTTTGGATCTCATCAGAAAAGGTAAGGCATATGTAGACTCACTTTCTCCTGAAGAGATGAGGGAGTATAGAGGAACACTGACAGAGCCTGGAAAGAACTCTCCAGACAGGGACAGAAGCGTGGAAGAGAATATGGATCTCTTCCTGAGAATGAAGAATGGTGAGTTTCCTGAAGGAAAGTATACCTTGAGGGCAAAGATTGATATGGCAAGTCCAAACATCAATCTCCGTGACCCTGCTCTCTACAGAATCAAATATGCTGAGCATCCAAGGACAGGAAACAAGTGGTGCATCTACCCGATGTATGACTTCACCCATCCTATTTCCGATGCTATTGAAGGAATCACCCACTCAATCTGTACTCTGGAGTTTGAGGACCACCGTCCTGCCTACGATTGGGCTACCAGCATCGACAACATCGAGCATGCTCCCCATCAGTATGAGTTTGCCAGACTTAACATAACATACTGCCTTATGAGTAAGCGAAGGCTCCTTTATTTGGTGAACAACAACTTCGTCTCTGGTTGGGATGACCCGAGAATGCCTACTGTCAGCGGAATCAGAAGACGTGGATACTCACCTGAAGCCATGAAGGATTTCGTACAGAGAGTGGGAGTTGCCAAGGTTGAAGGTATGGTTGACTTCTCTCTTATGGAGTTCTGCGTAAGGGAAGACCTGAATAAGAGAGCCAAGAGGCTTATGGCTGTATTGGATCCATTGAGAATCATCATCGACAACTATCCAGAAGACAAGGTGGAATACTTCGAGGCAGATAACAATCCTGAGGATGAGAACAGCGGTAAGCACACCATGGCCTTCACAAAAGAGGTATACATTGAAAGGGAAGACTTCATGGAGGTTCCTGTAAAGGGTTATCACAGACTCTATCCAGGCAATGAAATCAGACTTAAGGGTGCATACTACATCAAGGCTGTATCCATCGATAAGGATGATGAGGGCAATATTACAGCTGTCCACTGCACCTACGACCCAGAAAGCCGTGGAGGAGAGACTCCAGATGGAAGAAAGGTCAAGGGAACAAGCCACTGGGTCAGCGCTGTATATAACACTAAGGCTGAGGTCAGGCAGTACGATAAGCTCTTCAAGGCAGAGATTCCTGGAGAAGCTACAGGTAACTACCTGGACGACATCAATCCAGACTCCCTCATCGTCATCAAGGAAGCATATGTGGAGGAGGAAGCTGGCAAGGCAAAGGTGGGCGACTACCTGCAGTTTGTAAGGAATGGATACTACTGTCTGGACAGTAAAGACAGCACTCCGGAGCATATGGTATTCAACAGAACTGTCACACTTAAGGACAGCTGGTCAAAAATGAAGGCAAAGATGGGAATCTGATTACCCCTTCCCTTCTCTCTTTTCCCCTTGGAAACAAGGGGATTTTCTTTTACCAAAAGGAATAAAACATATTATAGCAAAATAAGTTCCAACAGAATAAAAGATATTGACATTTTCTAAACAATTGTTTTGAATTATCCGAGGTCATTCTACACTGTAATGGATAAAAGGGGAAAAAGGACACAGCAGATATGATAGGGTAAGGAAGATCCTTCTCTTCTGGACACTTTTCATAGGCCTGGGAGCCCTATATGGGTCAGTCTCCATGTTCATCAGGCCTGACGGGAGCCTTTTGGGAATGGAGAATCTTCTTCCATACTTCTCTGTCCTGCCCTTGTCTTCCATCCTATACCAAGACTACATTTTCCCAGGAATAGCCCTGCTCCTTGTCAATGGAGTGCCTAATCTTATCGCTTCATACCTTCTCATAAGGAAAAGGAGAAGCGGAGTGGTTCTGGGAGGAATTCAGGGCCTTGTCCTTATGCTCTGGATCACTATCCAGTTCGTAA
>JAEDOD010000022.1 GCA_016302165.1 Sphaerochaetaceae bacterium | reverse complement strand
TTCCACATTCCCCGATAGTGGTGTAGCCCAGTCTTCCATATATGTTCTGGGCTTTCTGGCTGGATGGACATAGAAAAAGCCTATCTATACGATGGTCGAATAGGGCGATGTCTGTAATTTCCTGGGATACCGCTGTTCCGATTCCTTGTCCCCTATAGTCCTTGTCCACAAGGACTCCCACCACCATTGCGCTTTCCTTTGTGGCAGAAGAGAGGTATGCGCCTGCAATTAAAGTACCGTCCTTCCAGTATCCGCATGCTGCTCTGGGGTATTCCATCTCCTCTTCCATGATTTCTGCCCAGTCTTCCTGTCTTTCTTCCGTTTCAAAGCCTTCCCTGAACTCTTCATTCCTGCTGTAGAGCTGGGCAAGAGAGAGAAAATCCTCATAGGTAAGGAGAAAGGATAGGTTGTCGCTTCTCTCTGTCACCTTTCTGAAGCTTTCCCTCGTGACTTCCATAATCGGGAATGTCTGGAATTCCCATTCATCCTTTCCTGCTTCCTCCAGTCTTTCAAGTGTGGTCTTGGCTCCAGTAATGGCATTGATTCCATTTTTATCTATGAAGGCGGATAGCTCCCTACTATCAAAAGGACCTTCCTGGAAAAGGATTAGGGCCTTCTTTCTGTATACCATGGCCAGAAGAGAGGAAAGGAGGAATACTTTGTAATCCTTTTTATGTTCATATATCTTCAGATTGTTTAGAAAAAGGAGATTTTCCTCCCTTCTTTCCTCCAATAGGGGAATATGGGTCCTTATCTCATCCATTGAAAGTTCTTTTATCATATGTAATTTATCTTCCAGTCTTTCAATTTCGTCAATGTTTACCTATAATTCTATTTTGTATGAAAAAAAGACTAGTTACTTCAGCACTTCCATATGTAAACAACATTCCGCACCTTGGAAACCTGACACAGGTTCTCAGTGCCGATGTTTTTGCACGTTTCTGCCGCTCCCGTGGATATGAGACACTCTATATCTGCGGAACAGATGAATATGGTACAGCCAGTGAGACAAGAGCCCTTCAGGAGGGAGTATCCCCAAGAGAGCTCTGTGACCATTACCACGCTATCCATCGTGACATCTACAAGTGGTTCAACATCGCCTTCGACTACTTCGGACGTACCAGCACTCCTCTCCAGACTGAGATTGTCCAGCACATCTTCACCGAAGTGGACAACCATGGATATATAACAGAAAAAGAGTCTGAGCAGCTCTACTGCCCAGAGTGCAAGAGATTCCTTGCAGATAGATATGTGTCCGGAACTTGTCCTCACTGCGGATATGAAGGGGCTAGGGGAGACCAGTGTGATAAGTGTGGAACCCTCCTGGATCCTACAGAGCTTATCGAACCAAAGTGCTCTGTCTGCGGCCATACTCCTGAGCTACGAAAGACTAAGAACCTTTACATCAACCTGCCAAAGGCTCTTCCACTTCTTCAGGCCTGGATGGACAAGGCCAGCACAGAAGGCTTCTGGGCAAAGAATGCCATCCAGATCACCAATTCCTGGATCCGTGACGGCCTTCAGGAAAGGTGCATAACCCGTGATCTCAAGTGGGGAATTCCTGTACCAAAGGAAGGTTATGACGAGAAGGTGTTCTACGTTTGGTTCGATGCTCCTATCGGATATATCTCCATTACAGCCAATGCCACAGAGAACTGGGAGTATTGGTGGAGGGATCCTGAGAACACTGAACTCTTCCAGTTCATCGGAAAGGATAACATTCCATTCCATACTGTCATATTCCCATCATCTCTTCTTGCTACAGGAGAGAAGTGGACCATGCTCCACCATATGTCTAGTACAGAGTACCTGAACTATGAAGGCGGAAAGTTCAGCAAGTCCAGAGGAATCGGAATCTTCGGCAACGATGTACAGGAGACAGGTATTCCTGCAGATGTCTGGAGATTCTACATGTTCTACAACAGGCCAGAGAAGCAGGACTTCACCTTCACCTGGAAGGATTTCCAGGAGAAGATCAATAAGGAGCTTATCGGTAATCTCTCCAACCTTGTGAACAGGACACTGACCTTCGTCAAGAGATTCTATGGCGGAGACTTGGGCGAAGGAGAACTGGATAATGCTCTCTACGAGGAGATCAAGGCCAAGGAAGAGGAGATTACTCTCCTTCTTGAAAGAGCTGACGAAAGGGATGCCCTGAGAGCCATCTTCGCATTGAGCGATATCGGTAACCGTGCCTTCCAGTCTTCTGAGCCTTGGAAGCTTAGAAACGAAAACCCTGAAAAGGCCAAGGCTATCCTTAGGACCCTTGTATATCTCATCAGGGACCTGGGCATAATGGTTACTCCATATATGCCTGTTACAGGAGAAAGGATTCTCTCCTTCCTTTCCCTCTCCGGTGCAAAATGGGATTCTCTCGGTGACTTTACAGGTGAAGTTAAGGTAGGAGAAATATCACTTCTCTTCGAGAAGCTGGAAGACAAGAGAGTGGAGGAGCTTAGGGAGCGCTACTCCGGCAGCCAGAAGGAAAGGGAAGAGAAGAAGGAAGCTCCAGCAAAGGAAAAGAATACAAAGAAAAATAAGGATGAAGGAAAAATGGACGAAACCAAGACACTTCTTGAGAACTGGGCTGAAAAGGTCATTCTCAAGGTTTCAAAGATCATTGAGTGCGATAAGCATCCTGAAGGCGACAAGCTCTATATCCTGAAGCTTGATACAGGTGAAGAGGAGCCAAGACAGATCGTATCTTCAATTGTTCCATACTACTCAAAGGAAGAGCTTATGGGCAGAAACATCGTACTGGTAAGCAATCTGAAGCCAGCAAACTTCAGAGGTGTAAAGAGCTACGGTATGCTTCTTGCAGCCAGCGAGAAGGGTGACGAGAACCATTCCACCTGCGAGCTCATCTTTGCAGATGAACTTCCTGTAGGAACAGTTCTTGAGTATGAAGGACAGGGTGAGACAGAAAAGATTACTACCTATCTTAAGGCTGACCACTTCTTCAATATGCCTATGCATACCATTGACGGCTACGTTACAGTTGACGGAAAGAGGATTGGAAAGGACGGAGTCTATCCAAGAGTACACAAGTACGTAAACGGAAATGTTGGCTGATTGAAAGTGTTTTGTTGTGGGATATTGACTAGATAGAGTCAATTTCCCATAATGGAACGGTAATTACAAAAATCCAATTGGAATAAGGAGACCTCAAGCATGCCTTGCGGAAGAAAGAGAAAGAAGCATAAGATTGCTACTCACAAGAGAAAGAAAAAGCTCAGAGCAATGAGACATAAGAAAAAGTAATCTTGCTTAAAAAAGACCGTGCCACTAGTTTTATGACTGGTGGCATATTTGTTAATGGAGGTGCCCTATGAAGAGAAGAGTTTTATGTGTTCTGCTTGTTTCTATCCTGCTTTCTTCCCTCTTTGCAGGAGGAACCATGGAGGCTCTGGATTTTTCAGACCGCAGCCATATAGCATTGATAGTGGATGAAAGGACAGAAAACTATAGAGAAGTAACAGAGGCCCTTCTTGATGCTTCTTTGGAGATTGCCAAGGAAAGGAAACTACAAACTGACGTTTTCTATTCCCTTTCTTCTCCAGACACCTTTGCTCTTCTGAAAAGCGCTGTCAATGCAGACTACGATATGATAGTTGGATTCTTCTTTCCCCTGGATACCTTCCTGTCTCTCTCTCAAGAAGGAAAGGATGAGAAGTTTGTCCTTGTGAGCCTTACAGATAGTGGAGAAGAGGAAGGCTTCAAGCTCTTCTACCTTGATTTCCCTACAGCTTCATTCCTTTCTGGAAAGAGTGCAGCAGAGAAATCCTGTGCATCCTTCTACGGCATAATAGTTCCAGAAATGACTACTCTGAACAAGGAAATAGTTGATAGTTTTGTGGAAGGAGTCAAGTCAGTCGCTCCCTATGCTTCCTTCTCTGTCATGGACCAGAGTGGAAGTGGAAAGGCTGGGGATTCCCTATCCTTCCTCCTTAAAGAGGGAGCAGAATGCATATTCTCCCTTTCTCCTCTGGAAGTGGATCATATGGATCCATATTTTGTATCCTTCTCTTCTTCCATAAACCATGAGAATGGCGCAGACATTACTGTGGCCCTGGATTATCAGAGCCTTATCAGAGAGCTGGGAGAAATGGCAGGAGGAGAAGAGAAGGAGAAGAGGGTATTGGGTGTGGAGGATGGAGTCATTTCCTTATCCATCAATGAATAAAGGACGGATTTCTCCGTCCTTGACCTATAGTGGATAGTTGTAGATGATTTCGGCCGATCCAAGGCTTCCGTTCTTCCCTTCCACATACATGACAGCAGTATATCTGGCATATCCGAAGAATGGTGAGAATGTGACTACCTTTTTGTCGTCCAGATTAGACATATGGAATCCATCTCCATACCACTTTACCTTTACGTCCGATTCTGAGGTTCCGCTAGGAAGATTGGATAGGGTTAGGGTAAATGTGACTCCACCTTGTCCATGCTCTCCTGGCTGATATGTCCTATTTGCTGTAATTGTTCCCACTATTGGAGTGATCGTGTTGTCCACAATAGTAATGACTTGGGTCAGGTGCCCACTTTTGGAGTAGTCGATGGTTCCGGTTGTGGTATTGCCATCTACTATTCTTACAGCGTCAACGGAACTGAAGTATTCTGTGTTTCCTACCTTGAAGCTTACAGTAAGGAAGTAGGAACCTGCTCTAAGATCAGATTTTGTAAGAGTAGCCTTTCCTTCGTTTAGCTTATCGGAGGAAACATCCACGTTGATGTCATTGCCGCCGCTTTCAGCCTTCAGCGTTGCTGTAATCACTGGTTCAACAGCTCCACTTCCGCTGGCGAATACTATAGGATTCCATACCAGGGCTATAGATAGTCCGCCATTGCCATGGAGAGTGCTGAAGGTGACGGTAAAGGAGTTGTTTCCTTTATGGAAATAAATGTCTTCCAGAGTGCACGTTGAGAGAACCATATTATCCTTGTTTAAGGCTTCAGCAAAAATATTGTAATGGCCAGGCATGATTCCTCCGATGTCATATACCCCATCGCTTTCCTTTGCCATAACTGTGGAATAGGAGATGGAAGTGTCATCATTGTTGGAAAGAGTGAACCTGTACTGTGTGACGGAAGAAATCTCAGAGCCACCAAGAGTTCTTGATCTTTCAGTATCTACAGAGAGCCTTACATGGGCTAGTGTTTCTGCAGATCCTCCAGTGCATGAGACGAAGAGGGCGGTCAGTGCCAATAGGCATAATAGAAGTGTAAAAGTCTTTTTCATTTTTTTCTCCTTACATCTTCTAAGACGCAGAAATTTCAAAAAATGATGTGACTTTTCCAAAAGATTTTTAAAAATTTTTGTTTTTCTTTCTGAAATCTTCCATTTTTGCCTTAATGTTGTCCTTTACCCACTCTTCCACCTGGGCCTCAATGTCCCGTCCAGTGTAGAGTGAGAGGGTCCTGTTCCAGGAAGAAAGGGCCTTTTCTTCCTCCTCTCCTGTCTCCATATCAGTTTCAGTAAGGAATGGAATGCCGGAGGATAGTATAGACTTGAAGCTTTTTGTTTTCTCCGCTCGGGGAGAAAGGGAGATGATGCCTCCTCTTTTTTCCATTTCCTTTGCGGTCTCCAGGGAGCCTGTGAAACCGTGGATTATGTATGTCAGGCCTCTATGGTCCTCCATGGCCTTCAATATTTCGTCTGTGTATCCAACCTGATGGATGGTGACAAGAGCGGAGACTGAGGACGCGACTTCCAAGGCCTCGCGGAAGAAAGAGAGCTGCCTTTCCTTCTCTCCAAATCTTCTGTCCAGGCCTATTTCTCCAATGAAGGGACTTATCTTAAGCCACTCTTCCAGGTCCTGTATGGAGGAGTTGTAGCCAGGAAGAGCTCCCAGGGAAGGGTAGGGAAAATAAGACAATAAGTGCTTATCTAAGGTGGAGGCAGTGCAGACCAGGGCATTAGAAGTGGGTTTCCCAGGGTGACAGTGGCTGTCAAACATAAATTTACCTCCATTTTTTAAGATTATAGCAATAAACTGATATATCAAAAGAAGAAAAGAGTGTAACCTATTGGCGGAAGATTTGTTCTATAGTTGAGTCCTTGATCCAGAGGACAAGTTCAGTGGCAAAGGTAGTTAGGGGTAGCAATCCTTTGTCCTTTTCGCTCTTAGTGTTTGACCCGAAAGCATAAAGTGTTTTTCGGGTCATTTATCATTAAGGGGGAGGAATTATCCTCCTCCCCGCATTATGCTACCGTTGCTGTGTATGATGTAACGCCCAGGATGGTCTCTCCATCTATCTGAAGGGATTGGGGCTTATCGAACTCTACAGTTATTCTCTTGCCGGAGAGCACCTCCACCATATCCTTGTGCTTCACATGCTCACCCTTGAATATGCCAGGGAAGGCCATGAGAGTCTTGATCTTTCCCTTTCCATACATAACCATCACGGAAAGGGATTCCTTTTCCTTCCTGCTTTGTCCAGGAGTAGGGATCATGCCTCCGCCATAGTACTTTCCATGCATTGTGGGAGCCAGCCATACCTTCTTATATTTATGCTTCACTCCATCCACAGTAATTGTTGCACCGCAGGGCCTATAGTGGAAGAGAAGACCCTTGATGGCGATGGAAGTGTAGTTGATGGGCTTATCTGACTGACCTCTGAGTTTATCTCCAACTTCGCAGCAGTAGCCGTCAATGCCGTAACCAACTCCATTGATGAAGCGATACTTCTTTCCATTCACTTCAACTATAGGAAGGTCTTTGATATATTCGTTTACAGGGAAGGGGCTGTAGTCTTCTGGAACCACATCCCTGGCAAAGTCATTGCCGCTTCCCACAGGGTAGTAGAGAACAGTGCAAGGCATCTCCAGACCTTCAGTGTTGTTTATGAATCTGTTGAGGGTTCCGTCTCCCCCAGAAATGATGAGACTGTCACTGTCAGTGATGGAAGCAAAAAGGGCTTTGTAGTCAGTGATGGTTGATATGTCTATGAAAGAGCACTGTTCATCTGGAAATATTTCTTTCACCTTTAAGGCTCTTTCCTGACCCTGGCCATTGCCGGCAAGGGGATTGTATAGAACGTAGCGCATTGGAGTATCTCCTGAAATGGATATGTATATTTGTTGACTGTCTTTATCTATATAAATATAGAGGATTGGTCAACTGTTGGAGATGCTTTTTTGAACAAAATAAGGTTAAGTTGTATAAAAAGGGACTGCATGCACAGTCCCCACAATATACCCTGGTCTCTCTCAGACACCGCTGTTGCCATAGTTGGAAAGGACTCTGGCAGATGGGTCATTGACGTTGCAGCCTTTCCATTCCTTGTTAGGCATCCAATAGTCTACAACCATCTGGCTCTGTCCAGGGTAGAACTTTTCGAAAATCTCCCTGTAGAGGAGAGACTCCTTGGTGAAGGGCTCAGGGTTTGCATAGAGATGTCTCCTCTCCTCAAACTCCTCGTCACTGTATTTCTCCTCAGCGTACTCTTTCAGGTCATCAACCATTGAGTGTCCTACAGCATCTGAGAAGGCAGCCTTTTCTCTCCAGAGAATGGACTGGGGGAGAAGGTCGTCCTTTTCAAAGGCATGACGAAGAAGATACTTTCCCTTACCATAGGTGTTCATCTTCAGCTTTGGATCGATAGACATTACGTAGGAGACGAAGTCCAGGTCTCCGAAGGGAACCCTTGCTTCAAGGGAGTTGACGGAAATGCATCTGTCTGCCCTCAGCACATCATACATGTGGATCTCCCTGATTCTCTTCTCAGCTTCCTTCTGGAACTCCTCTGGGCTTGGAGCAAAGTCTGTATACTTATATCCGAAGAGCTCATCTGAAATCTCTCCAGTAAGGAGAACCCTTATGTCTGTGTTCTCATGGATATACTTACATACCAGATACATTCCCATGCTGGCACGGATTGTGGTGATGTCGTAAGTGCCAAGAAGATGGATTACATCCTCCAGTGATGAAAGGACTATATCCTTATTTATTATTACTTCAGTGTGGTCAGATCCGATGTACTCTGCTGTTTCCTTTGCATACTTTAGGTCAATGGCATCCTTATCCATACCGATGGCGAAGGTCTTTATCGGAGTTGATGAATACTTCTGGGCAATGGCACAGACAAGGGAGGAGTCAAGGCCACCTGAAAGTAGAAATCCTACCTTTGCGTCAGAAACAAGTCTCTTCTCCACACCGGCAATAAGCTTTTGTCGGATCTTTGAGCATGCTGTCTCCCTGTCATCCTTGGAGTATGAGGAAGCATGATAGATTTCAGAGTATGGGATGAATTCTCCATCCTTGTAGTAGTGGCCAGGAGGGAAGGGTAGTATTCTGTCACAGATACCCACCAGGTTCTTTGCTTCGGAAGCGAAGATTATCTTTCCTCCATCTCCATATCCATAGTATAGAGGTCTGATTCCGATAGGGTCCCTGGAAGCGATGAAGCTGTCTGAAGCGGAGTCATAGAGCACCAGGGCATATTCGGCATCAAGTCTACGGAACATGTCTACTCCATACTCCCTCCAGAGAGGAAGAAGAAGCTCGCAGTCTGAATCAGACTGGAATGAATACTTCTTCTCCAGTTCCTTCTTCAGTTTCATGAAGCCGTATATTTCGCCGTTGCACACTACCGCATCGTCGCCAAGAGTGAAGGGCTGCATGCCAGATGGTGTGAGCCCCATAATAGAAAGGCGGTGGAATCCCATGATCCCACTGCCTTTTCTGATGATTCTTGTAGCATCAGGGCCACGGGATACCGTAGCGCTGAATGCTTCACTGAACTTATCCATTGAGATACCGCTGCCGGTATCCACCATAATTGAACACATAGATTACCTCACACTGAATAGTAGGTCGCCATAGGTTGGCACTGGCCAGAAGGATGACGCACACATTGTCTCTGCTTCGTCAACTGAAGCCCTGAGTCTCTGCATTACAGGAATCACATTGTCTCTGATGTAAGCGCTCTTCTCTGTCTCGTCGCTGATTCCCTTTGCACTTACGATAGCATGGGAGAGCTCGTCAGAAGAGAGGGCGATGGCATCTGAAAGGACGCTGAGCTTCTGGATGAGAGATTTCTCATAGCCGCTCTGGGCCAGAGTATTGTACTTCTCCTTAGCGGCAAGGGTATCCAGAAGGGATGAAGTGTATCCAAGGATTGCCGGCAGGTAATCCCTCTGAGACATATCAACCATTGTATTGGCTTCAATGAGAACAGTCTTGGAGTAGTTCTCAAGAGTGGTCTCAACCCTGCTCCTTATCTCCTTTTCGCTGTAGATTCCTTCCTTTGTCAGCAAATCCACATTCTTCTTGTCCAGCATGTGTGGAATGCAGTCTGGAGTAGTGCGGTAGTTGGAAAGACCACGCTTCTCAGCTTCCTTTACCCAGGATTCGTCATATCCGTTGCCGTTGAAGATGATTCTTCTGTGGGCGATGAGAGTGTCTCTTGTGAGAGCGTGCACATCGCTTTCGAAGTCTGTGCTCTTCTCCAGTGCGTCAGCAAACTCATCGAGGACGGAAGCTACAGCACTGTTGATGTAGATGTTTGCATCACTGATGGAGGCAGAAGAACCCAGCATTCTGAACTCGAACTTGTTTCCTGTGAAGGCGAATGGGCTTGTACGGTTACGGTCTGTGGTGTCACGGAGGAATCTTGGGAGAACCTTGGCACCAAGCTTCATGGTCTTCTTCTTTGTTCCTTCATATCCATTGTCGCTTTCGATGGACTCGATGATTCCTTCCAGCTCATCTCCCACGAAGATGGACACGATTGCAGGAGGAGCTTCGTTGGCTCCAAGTCTGTGGTCGTTTCCAGCGCTGGCTACACTGATTCTCAACAGGTCCTGATATTCATCCACTGCCTTGATTACAGCTGAGAGGAAAAGCAGGAACTGGGCATTTTCATAAGGAGTTTCACCGGGGGACAGGAGGTTGATACCGGTATCAGTTGCCATGGACCAGTTGTTGTGCTTTCCGCTGCCGTTTACTCCAGCAAAGGGCTTCTCATGAAGGAGACAGACCAGACCATGTCTGTCAGCAACCTTCTGCATAAGCTCCATTGTAAGCTGGTTGTGGTCAGCTGCAATATTGGTAGTGGAGAATATAGGTGCCATTTCATGCTGGGCAGGAGCCACTTCGTTGTGTTCTGTCTTGGCCAGGATTCCATGCTTCCAGAGTTCTTCATTGAGATCCTCCATGAAGGAAGCTACCCTTGGCTTGATGGAACCGAAGTAGTGGTCTTCCATTTCCTGTCCTTTTGGAGCTGCTGCTCCGAAGAGGGTGCGGCCTGTAAAGATCAGGTCCTTTCTCTTCTTGTACATTTCCTTGTCTACAAGGAAGTATTCCTGTTCAGGTCCTACGCTGGTCTTCACGCTCTTGACCTCCTCGTTGCCGAAGAGGCGGAGAATACGGAGTGCGGACCTGTTGATGGCCTCCATGCTTCTGAGAAGAGGAGTCTTCTTGTCTAGGGCCTCCCCTGTGTAGGAGCAGAAAGCTGTAGGAATGCAAAGTGTCTTATCCTTGATGAAAGCATAGCTTGTTGGGTCCCAGGCTGTGTATCCTCTGGCTTCAAAGGTGGCTCTCAGGCCTCCTGAAGGGAAGGATGAAGCGTCAGGCTCTCCCTTTATAAGCTCCTTTCCGCTGAACTCCATGACGATTCTTCCGTCTGGGGAAGGTGTAATGAATGAGTCATGCTTCTCTGCTGTGATTCCTGTAAGAGGCTGGAACCAATGGGTGAAATGGGTAGCACCGTTCTCGACAGCCCAGTTCTTCATGGCCTCAGCAACTGCATTTGCACAGTTGGCATCCAGCTCAGCACCTTCGTCAATTGTCTTTCTCAGTGATGCATAGACCTTCTGGGAAAGTGATGCTTTCATCATTCTGTCGTCAAAAACCAGTGATCCGAAAGTCTCAGTAACAGATTTCATAATCTTGCCTCCAACCTAAAAATGAAAAAAGGCAATGACAGCTCTGGGAAAACCAAAGACGTCATTGCCTTTATGCCAAGCACGATAGAACTTTTTTTAAGTGGAAGTCAACGGGGAAAAGGGGTAATTTTTTCAAATTTTTCAATACTTCCCTAGGAATTGTTTTCAGGATAACAAATTCATTTACGTAAAAATGATGATATTATTTTGAGGATTGACTAAAAATGCCCATGTGTGGTACTAGAGACCCAATTTATTTTTTGGGGGCTTTTATGCGCTTGGAAGGAGAAGTACGAATTCCATCGGGGTGTGCCATAAGTGCAGCCATCAGCAGAAAAGGCAGACTCTTCACAGGGGAAGCCATGATCAAGGCTATGGAGACCATGCATGAGCGCTCCAATGGTCTGGGAGGTGGTTTCGCCGCTTACGGAATATATCCAGAGTACAAGGATTACTATGCCTTCCACGTATTCTTCACAGACAGGGAGGCAAGGAAGGAGACAGAAGCCTTCCTCAAGGACCGCTTTGAAGTTGTGGACAGCTCTGTGATAGCTACCAGGACCATCCCTGAAATAACAGACGTTCCTCTTATCTGGAGATATTTCCTTTCTCCGCTTAGAAGTATTGTGGAGAGGGAGATGATAGGAGAAGACGAATACACTGTCCGGGCTGTGACCCGGATAAACTCCACCATCAACGGAGCCTATGTATTCTCCTCAGGAAAGAACATGGGAACATTCAAGGCTGTTGGATACCCGGAAGATGTGGGAAAATTCTATAGGATCGACGAAATCGAAGGATATTCCTGGACAGCCCATGGCCGCTATCCAACCAATACTCCAGGCTGGTGGGGAGGCGCCCATCCTTTCTCCCTTCTGGACTTCTCTGTGGTCCACAACGGAGAGATATCCAGCTACGATGCCAATAGACGATTTGTGGAGATGTTCGGCTACCGCTGCTCATTGCAGACAGACACTGAAGTCATCACATACATCCTTGACTATCTCATTAGGCGTCAAGGACTTACTCCTGAAGAAAGCGCCAACGTTATCGCTGCTCCCTTCTGGTCCACCATAGAGCGAAAAAGTGAGGAGGAGAGAAAGAGGCTCACATATCTCAGAACCCTCTATTCCTCCCTTCTCATTACAGGACCCTTCTCCATAGTCCTGGGCTTCACTGGAGGTATAATGGCCCTGAACGACAGACTGAAGCTGAGAAGCATGGTGGTGGGAGAGCACAATGACATGGTCTATGTTGCTTCTGAAGAAGCCGCTGTACTGGCTGCAGACAGAAACGCAGGATCCTTCTACTTCCCTATGGGAGGAGAGCCTGTGGTGGTAAAAGTGGAAGGGGAGGTGTAGGATGCCTATTCCAAGTGTAATCTATCCAGAATATGAAGTTGTAAGATATGACAGGTGCACCAGGTGCGGAAGATGCATCAGGGAATGTGCCAACGGAGTGCATTATTTCTCTCCAGACAAGAAGATGGTCCTTAGCGATGACACCAAGTGCGTCGACTGCCTTAGATGTATCGCCCAGTGCCCGGAACATGCAATAAAGATTGTAAAGAGCGGATGTACTTTCCGTGACAATGCCAACTGGAGGCCAGGAATCATCGGAGGCATAATCAAGGAGGCCTCCACAGGAGGAGTGCTTCTCTCCTCCATGGGTAACCCTGAGCCCTATCCTGTGTATTGGGACAAGATAGTCATCAATGCCAGCCAGGTCACAAACCCATCCATCGATCCCTTGAGGGAGCCTATGGAGACCAGGGTCTTTTTGGGGAAGAAGCCAGATTCCATTGAGCGGGACGAAAATGGAAAGATCATTGATAACCTTCCTCCCCAGCTGGAATTATCTATGCCTGTAATGTTCTCTGCCATGAGCTACGGCTCCATCAGCTACAATGCCCATTCAGCCTTGGCCCAGGCAGCGGAAGAAATCGGCACCTTCTACAACACAGGAGAGGGTGGACTCCATGAGGATTTCTACAAATATGGAAACAACACCATAGTCCAGGTAGCTTCCGGTAGATTCGGAGTCTGGAGAGGCTACCTTGAAGGAGGAGCCGCCATTGAAATCAAGATGGGCCAGGGAGCAAAGCCTGGAATCGGTGGTCATCTTCCAGGAGCAAAGATCGTGGGAGATATCTCCAGGACAAGAATGATTCCTGAGGGCACGGATGCTGTGTCTCCAGCGCCTCACCATGATATATATTCCATCGAGGACCTGAGACAGCTGGTAGTCTCACTGAAGGAGGCCACTGGATACACAAAGCCTGTAATCGTCAAGGTGGCTTCTGTTCATAACATCTCTGCAATTGCTTCCGGTATAGCAAGAAGCGGAGCAGACATCATAGCAATCGACGGCTTCAGGGGAGGCACAGGAGCAGCTCCTACAGCCATCAGGGATAACGTGGGTATTCCTGTGGAGCTGGCTCTTGCTGCAGTGGACCAGAGACTGAGGGATGAGGGAATCAGAAACAACTGTTCCCTGGTGGTAGGAGGCTCCATAAGAAGCGCTTCTGATGTGGTGAAGGCCATAGCTCTGGGGGCAGATGCGGTATACATTGCAACTGCAGCTCTCATTGCCTTGGGCTGTCACCTCTGCAGAAACTGCCAGAGCGGCAGATGCTGCTGGGGCATTGCAACCCAGAGACCTGACCTGGTGGAGAGACTTGATATTGCTGAAGGCAAGGTAAGGCTTGTAAATCTTCTTGAAGCCTGGAAGGGTGAGATCAAGGAGATGATGGGAGGCATGGGAATCAACAGTATTGAAGCCTTGAGAGGTAACCGTCTCATGCTAAGGGGAATCGGCCTTAACGAAAAGGAACTGTCCATTTTGGGCATTCAGCATGCAGGAGAGTAAAGAATGATAGTAGATGCGCAGAATAGAGACTACAGGGAAGTAAATGAAATCATTCGTTCCTCCAAGGAAAACATTGAAGTAATCAACCCTCTTGGCCAGCGCTTTCTTGGAGCTGGTCTAAGGGAGAGAAGGGTAAACGTATATGGAATAGCTGGCAATGCCCTTGGCTGCTATCTTGACGGAGGCACCGTTGAAGTCTTCGGAGATGCCCAGGACGCTGTAGGGGACACAATGAATTCCGGCCGCATCATTATCCATGGCTCCACAGGGGATGCCCTGGGATATGCCATGAGAGGTGGAAGGATCTATGTGGAGAAGAATGCAGGATACAGGGCTGGAATCCACATGAAGGCCTATGGAGACAAGTGTCCTGTAATCGTCATCGGCGGCAGAACCGGCTCCTTCTTAGGTGAATACCAGGCTGGTGGCCTGATCATTGTACTGGGACTGGATAGGGGTGAATATCCTATCAGCGGATACTTTACAGCTGCAGGAATGTATGGAGGAAGGATCTTCCTCCGTGATCCTGGAGAGGTGCTTCTTCAGAAGGAAGTTGAGATGAGAAGCGCCGAGAAGGAAGAGATGGAGGAGATAAAGGAGCATATCAGCGAATGGTGCACCCTCTTCCATATGGACGAAGAGAAGGTTCTTGATGCACCATTCTATGTAGTATCACCAAAGAAGGGTGATACACCTAGACAGAAATACGTCGCCAACTAGGAGGTATACCTTGAAGTACACCATGGAAGAGATAAAGGCCCTGATCAGGGATGAAAATGTGGAGTTCATCCGTCTGGAGTTTACAGATATTTTCGGTAAGCCCAGAAGCATGACCATTATGCCTGACGAGTTTGAGAAGGCTGTGGAGCATGGAATATCCATTGACGGCTCAGCCATTCCAGGGCTGGGGGGAGACAATATCCACTCTGACCTTTTCCTGAAGCCGGACCTGAATTCAATCTCCTTTCTTCCTTGGCGTCCTGACCAGGGAAAGGCCATCAGGTTCTATGCCTATATCCTGAATCCCGATGGTACTTCCTACCCCTCGGATTCCAGAAAGATTCTGAAGGATGCTGTGGATGCTGCCCATAAGGCAGGCTTCTCCTTCTTTTTCGGTACAGAGTTCGAGTTCTATCTCTTCCAGACAGACAGCCAGGGCAATATGACCCGAAAACCCATAGATGAAGCTGGGTACATGGACAGTGTACCGGATGACAAGGGAGACAGCATCAGACGTGAAATCTGCCTTATGCTGAAGGAGCTGGGCATGAAGCCGGAGGGAGCCCACCATGAAGAGGGCCCAGGCCAGAACGAAATCGATTTTGCATACGACTATCCAATACATGCTGCAGACAATGCCGTCACATTCTGCCAGGTTGTCAAGACTGTGGCTGCCCGTAATGGCCTTTGTGTGGATTTCTCTCCAAAGCCTCTTTCAGATAAGGCCGGTAACGGTCTTCACATAAACATTTCCGTCAAAGGGGAGGGTGAAGGAATACTGGAGCACATGATTGCAGGTATTCTTAAGTATATAAAGCCAATGACATTATTCCTTAACCCTACAGAATCCTCCTACAGAAGGCTAGGCTCCTTCAAGGCTCCCCGCTACATTTCAGCTTCCCGTGGGAACAGGTCCCAGCTGGTGAGAATTCCTGAGGCAAAGGAGCCTTATGTAAGGGCTGAAGTCAGAAGCCCTGACCAGGGAGCAAACCCTTACATTGCCTTTGCTCTTCTCATCTATGCAGGAATGGAAGGAATCAGGGAGAAGCTTCCTCTGGTGAAAGGTCTGGACCAGAACCTCTTCCTTCTTTCAGAAGAAGATCTGAAGGATTGGGAAACGATTCCAAAATCATTGAAGGAAGCTAAGGAGGAGGCTGCTGGAAGCGACTTCATCAAATCTATTCTTCCTCAGAGTGTAATTGATGCTTATCTGAGGTAAGTCGATGGATTTGAGAGAAAATGTCTACTCAACGCTGGTAATCAGCCCCACCTCTGCCTTTGCCCAGTTTGCCCAGGAGCTTTTTGCCCAGAACTCCTTCTACCCGATCAAGAAGGTGAGTTCTGTCACAGAAGCCCGCCATGCACTGTCCATCAGGCAATACGATGTCCTGATAGTGAACTATCCCTTGATGGACGAGACAGGTCTGGAGCTTTCCATGGAGATGAGCAGGGACTGCTCCTCTGTGGTGCTTCTTATGGTGCCTTCAGTGTCCTATTCCGAGATAGAGGCCAAGACCAGAGGCTGCGGAGTCTTTATGCTGCGTAAGCCTTTCTCAATCCAGACCCTTTCCCAGGCCTTTTCATATCTCCGTTCCGCTTCCGACAGAGTAAGGAGCGTACAGAGCGGAAGAGTGAAGCTGGAGGAGAAGATTGACGAGATAAGACTGGTGTCCAGGGCCAAGATGATCCTTATGGAGAACCTTAACATGTCTGAAGAGGAGGCCCATAAGTATATTGTGAAGGAAGCCATGGACAGATGCATTACAAAGAGGGAAGTGGCCACCACAGTCCTCAGCACCTGGTCAAGGTAGCCTATCTGTCTCTTCCTCCTTAAGTTATTGTATTTCCTTAGTTTTCCTTCCCATCTCCTCCTTTTCCCGTTGACCAAGATGGCATAAAAATTCTAAGATGCTATTACCTCTTTATCCGGCGTGACCGGATCAAATATTTATGTCCACAAGGAGGAATTCATGATCGCAAATTATGAATTCACAGTCATCTTCGATGCTAACGAAGACAAGACTAAAGCAGGACTCGAACTTGTAGAGTCCACCTTCGCAAAGTATGGTGTAGAAGTCACCAAGAAGGAAGACATGGGTGTCAGAACACTGGCATATCTCATCAACAAGCAGGAAAAGGGCCATTACGTCTATTTCGAAATCAAGGCTGAGGGACAGGCTATCACAAAGATGTCCAGAGTCTTCGAACTTTCTGTCGACGTCCTCAAGTACCTGTTCATCAATCCGGAAAAGATCTGAGGGTAGGTAATCATGTCAGATATCAACTCGGTAACACTCACAGGAAGATTGACAAGAGATGCAGAGCTTAGGTATTCACAGAATGGTGGAGCTGTAGTCAGATTCTCCATTGCCGTAGGCAGGTCAAAGAGGAATGCAGACGGTACATGGTCAGATGAAACATCCTTCATCGATTGTGTCTACTTCGGCAAAAGTGCAGAAGGTGTCAACTCCTATTTGTCCAAAGGACGCCAGATTGCTGTCAGCGGTGAGCTCAGACAGTCAAGATGGGAACAGGATGGACAGTCAAGGAGTAGGGTTGAGGTCTATGTGAATAATCTTACTCTGCTGTCACAGGGTGGTTCCAAGGCTCAGGATGGGGGAAATGAAGGTGCCGGTTTCTCTAGAAATACAGGTTCCTATTCTTCCCAGGGAAATGGTGAACCAAGGAATCAGAACAGTTACGTAAGACCTCAGGGTCAGCGTCAGGCTGCCGCTATGACACCGGGACCTGAGGAATTTGGGAACGACGATATTCCCTTCTAATTATCAGGAGCAAAAAAATGAAAGAAGACAGAGATTTTAACGAAATGGATAAGGGTGCACTCAAGGATAGAAAGATGGGTGCCAGAAAGGCTGGATACAAGAAGAAGGTCTGTAAGTTCTGCCAGGGCGCAGCACCAGCTGACTACAAGAATGCCGAAATGCTGAAGAGATATATCACAGAGAGAGGCAAGATTCTTCCTGCTCGCATCACTGGTACATGCGCTAAGCACCAGAGAGCACTTAACAGAGAAATCAAGAGAGCAAGAACTCTCGCTTATCTTCCATTCGAGAAGAAGTGATTTCTATGGACGAAACCTTAGCAAATGGCTTTGGGGGAGAGAGAGGTCCCAGGTTTTACAGTGTCTTTTCTGTAATAGCCTCCTTTGTGCTTCTCTCAATGGGTTTTACATCCCTTATCTATACACTGCCTTTGCTTGATTTCGTCGCACGTAGCCGGAGAGAGGAGAGAATGAAGGTTTTCCTTCCTTCTTTCCTCCTGGTTGTTGGAAGATCCGTCTACTATTCATGGGGTCTTGAAAACTTCCTTCTCTGGCTGGTTTTGGATCTGTATGTCCCTTTGTCGCTGTTAGCGGCAGGATTCATCTGGTCTATACAGAGAAAAGGTGGAATAGGCACTAGATTATTCTGGTCTATGGTCCCTTCTGCCTTGGCAGCTCTCATTCTGGGAGTTGTGTTCTTCATGGACAGGGCGCTCTTTGATGCTATCTATTTCAGCCTCAAGGATGCGTTTGTCTCCATAATGGGAGGAATGCTTGATTCCTTGGGCATTGTGGGTGATGTGGATTTCCTTTTCACTCTAATGTCTATAGTAGTTGGAGTCTTCACATTCCCTGTCATTCTGGGGGCGTCTTGTGTCTCCATTTTCTATTATGAAAACAGAAGACACTCAAAAGAAACCCATTGGGATGATGTGGTTGCAGCTCTTGAATTCAACACAAATACTATTTGGCTGTTGATTCTTTTCCTCTTCCTCTTCCTCCTAGGACGGTTTATGCCCATGCCGTTGGCACTTTCAATCCTCTTCATGAGCCTTGTAGTGTCAATGATCCTGGTCTACGCAATACAAGGTTTTGCAGTATTGATGGCCTGGATAAGAAATAGGGGTCTAGGACTAAGAAGTCCACAGCTTCTATTTATTCTCTTTATAGTGTCCTTTTTGATTCCGGGACTAAATATTATTGTTCTCATAGGAGTTCCACTTTTGGGAATCCTGGAGAATTTCTTCGATTTGAAGACAAGGAGAAAGAAATGAAGATTATTCTCAACAACGATGTCATCCATCTTGGTGAAGAAGGCGACGTAGTAACAGTAAAGGACGGTTACGCAAGAAACTACCTCCTCCCAACCGGAGCAGCTGTCATCTACAACAAGGCTAACGCAGCACTTTTCAAGCAGAGAGCTGAGCAGATCGAGAAGAGAAAGGCTGAGAAGAGAGCCGCTTCCGCATCCCTCAAGGACAGACTTGACAACGTTACTATCAGCATCACAGTTACAGCTGGTGAATCTGGAAAGCTCTTCGGTTCCGTCACTTCCCAGATGGTTCAGGAAGCTCTTCTCAAGGAAGGTTTCGAAATCGAGAAGAAGAAGCTGGATGTTCCTACACATGCAATCAAGATGACAGGTACATACCACATTGTCGCTCACCTCTATGAGAACGACAAGGCTACTATCACTCTCAACGTTCTTTCTGAAGCTGAAGTTAAGGCTGCCCAGAAGAAGGCTGCTGAAGAAGCTAGAAAGGCTGCTGAGGAAGAAGCTAAGGCAAAGGCTGAGGCTGAAGCTAAGGCTGCAGAGGAAGCAGCTGCTGCAGAAGCACCAGCAGAAGCTGAGACAGAAGCTCCTGCAGAGGCATAATCTATGGCAGAGTCTCAAGATAGTTCCAGAATCAGGATGCTTCCTCATGATGATGAAGCAGAGAAGGCTGTTCTTGGGGCTCTCCTGTTGAATCCGGAGGCCTGGAATGTGGTATCCACATTTCTGGATGCCTCCGATTTTTATTCACCTGTAAACCAGAATGTATTCAGTGCCATTAGCGACATTGTTAACATAGAAGGGAAGAAGACCTTCGATGGCATGGTTCTGGTGGCTTACCTGAGAAAGAAGGATAGGCTGGAAAAGTGTGGTGGCATGGGATACATCGCCCAGCTTACCAATGTACAGGTGGTGGTGGCAAATATACCATCCTATTGTGAAATCATTAAGGAAGCTTCAAAGAGAAGGCTTCTCTATACTCTTTCTAACTCTCTCCAGAAGGATGTGTTCGATCCCGCTAAGGATGTAAACGAATCCTTGGAGCAGAGCTCAAAGGAGCTTTCTGATGCTCTCTTGAAGGGTCTTAGGCAGAATTCCCAGGAATACTCCTTGGGAAATATTGCCCAGTGCACCTTTAAGGAAATTACAGATAGAATGAGCAATGAGCTTGCTTCCGACAGAATCGAGACAGGCTTTGATGTTCTTGATAAATACACTAATGGTGGCTTTGCAAAGGAAGAGTATGTAATCATAGCAGCCCGTCCATCCATAGGTAAGACAGCCTTTGCCCTTTCCATGATGTATAACATGATAAGGAACAACAAGAGGATTGCCTTCTTTTCACTGGAAATGCCTGCGAAGACCATAGCCAAGAGACTTTTTGCCATCGATAGTAAGCTGGAGCTGAGCAAGATCATGAAGGCCAACTTCCTTGACTATGAATATGATATGCTGGTGGATAGCTGTTCCCGTCTCTATGATCTTAGAGACAATATGTACATAGTGGATGTACCTAACATCTCACTTACTGAGCTTCGCACCAAGGCCAGGGTCCTGGCTAACGAGAAGCATATCGACTGCATAGTAATCGACTACATCGGCCTTATCAGTGTACCTACATCCTATGGTGTCCAGAAGACATTCGAAAGGGTATCTATGGTATCACTAGCCCTGAAGCAGCTTGCCCGTGAACTTAAGGTTCCTGTAGTTGTGCTCTGCCAGGTGGGAAGAGAAAGCGAGGAGCAGGCTCCAATCCTATCTAACCTTCGTGACTCAGGATCCATTGAGCAGGATGCTGACATAGTATGCTTCCTTCACAGAAAGAAGCAGCTTACAGAAGAGGAGAAGCAGAAGAACCTTGTAGACAACCAGGGTAGGGCTTCCATTCAGGTCACCAAGTTCATCATTGCTAAGAACAGGAATGGTGAGACAGGAGCCTTTAAGATTGGCTATAACGGTCCTCTTACCTATTACGCAGATGTTGCACAGGATGCCGAGTTCATAGACTACGATCCTAAGCCTGTCAGTAAGAAGTGACAACTCTCCCGCCTAAAGGCAGGGAGCTTCCTGAGTCGTATTCTCAGGAA
>JAEDOD010000124.1 GCA_016302165.1 Sphaerochaetaceae bacterium | reverse complement strand
GAAGAGAGAAAAGCCTTCTACTCTTCCCTTCTCTCTCCGGAAACTCCTCTGGAAAAGCTGAAGAAGGAAGCCCAGGGTGAAAGCAGCAAGGAAGAGAGGATAAAGGAAGGAAGACCTGGGGTATGGCTTAAGAGCAATGGCTGGGACATAATAGTTGGAAGAAACGCAAAGGAGAACGACGAGATCCTCAGGTCCTACACCAGAGGCTCAGATATCTGGATGCATACCAGAGACTTCAGCGGAGGCTACATAATCATCAAGGCCCAGAAAGACAGAACCGTACCACTTCCTGTGCTTCTTGATGGAGCAAGCCTTGCCATCCACTTCTCAAAGGCCAGGAAGAATGGAAAGGCAGACCTTTACTATACTCAGGTCAAATACCTGAGAAGAGTCAAAGGTGGAAAGACAGGTCTGGTGCTTCCTACACAGGAGAAGAACCTGAGCGCTGAAGAGGACGAAACAAGAGTAAGGAGACTACTAGGCGAATGAAAGAAAGATATCACCAGGGCATATTCTATCCTGAAGGAGAAGCTCTCTCCTCCTTAGTGGGAGAAATAAGGAAAGAAGGAAGGGCAAAGGCCCTTATTCTTCCCCATGCAGAACTGAAGCGTTGTGCGTCCCTCTATAGAGAAGGCTTTTCATATACTGAAGGTAAGGACAGGGTAATAATTCTCTGCCCACTACACAATGGAAGAATGGAAGGGGAAAAGGATTTCTTCTTTGAAGGAGATGTCCTTCCCCAGTCCCACATGGTCCATTTGGGAGCAGAAGTCAACGAAGCCTACGCTGAGGAGGAGCCCTCCGGCGAGACAATATCAGCCTTCATAGAGAAAGCAATGCCGGAAGCTTCCTATGCAATCATCTACTGTGACATAAAAACTGCAGCAGAATCGAAAAAACTATCCTCATTTCTGAAAAAGAACGATTCACCATCAACTCTTTTCATAATATCCACAAATCTCTCACCTAGATGCGCTAAAAAGGAAGAAGCGGAGGAATGGAGGAAAAGGGCCAAGGAAGCACTTATTGACTGTTCTCTTATACTGGATAAAGCCAACCACCATAAACTCTCTTTCTGCGGCTCTGGAATCATAGATGCCTTTGAAAGAGCTTTTGGCGGAGGCTGGAAACATTTGGCAGATTGTGTTGATGACTCCACCACAGCCCACTCTCTTCTCATTAAGGAGGAAAGCAATTGATCGAAATACTGGACCGCAACTTCGGAGGCGAGGACCTTACAGCAATCCGCTTCGGATCAGAGAAATATGAAGTTCCAATCCACCTGATGCAGAAGGAGCGGGAGGATTGTATCCTGGTGACAGATGAAGAGATTGTGAAATACCCATGGCTAGGTGTCGCCAAAGACACTACAGGCCAATACCTTCTTCTTCCCAAGTGCTCTATTGAGCCAATCTGGACCATTGGAGACAAATATAGAAGTAAGGCCCTGGAAATTGTCAGGAAGATAGCATTAGGCATCAACCAGGGAGGAAAGGATTTTGCCGCCCTTTCCGTCGGCGTTATGCCTTTGTATAGAATATATATCAAGGACGGCAAGGATGTTTTGATTCTTCCTCCGGACGCGGAGTCCATACTCTCTGTCTCCCTTAGCCGGGATGAGCTGGACGCTTCCACCAAGAGCCTTTTGAAGGCTGACACTGAAAAGGGCTTCTACCTTATTCTGGAAATGGCAGAGCTACTGTATTATGGAGCAACAGGCAGCCTTCCCTTTGAGTCGGAGGAAGTGAGACGGAGCGGCTACAAGGAAATTCCTCTGGAGTTCTATGCCTCAGAGCTGGATGAAAAATGCTCTTCCTTTATCTCTTCCCTTCTATCCATGGGCTCAAGGAAGGAGAGAAAGATAGCTGGCAACAGAAGAAGTGACGAAAACCTGGGATGGTTCATTGAAGAGACCAAGAATCTCACATGGAACCTTGAAGACAGGACCAGAGAGGAGACAGAAAGTAACAGAGACAGAGTCGAGAAGGACGAAAGCTTCCAGAAGCTCTGGAAAGAGAAGAGCCATAAGGCAAAGGTAAGGCGCTTCTGGATAGAAAAGGGAGGAGTAATACTTATATCCCTCCTGGTCGTGCTGTTCCTTTCCTATTTTGTTGGAAACTGGCTCTACGAAACCTTCCGTGCTCCCCACACCAAGGACCTGGACCCGGAAGGAGTGATACTCCATATGCTGGACTGCCAGAACAATCTGGATTCTGCATATATTGACGAAGGCTTTAAAGACGATCCTGCCCAATACAGCGAAGTATTGAACCTCTATGTAACAAAGACCACAAGAGCGACCTACGAAAACATTGATGCAATTGTCTCAGCTCCAGAGTGGGTCGAGAATGGAATGCCAGCGATCCTACAAGGAACCTTCATCTATGGAGTAATACCTCAGAGCATTACAGAAACTGAAGACGGCAAATATGAAGCCATCATTGACTGGTATACTCCTTTTGCATTCACAGATGACGTGGAGGAGGAAAACCCTGAAATGGAGAATATGGCAAGAGTCTTTGTATACAGTGTCACACAGGATTTCGATTTCCAGTGGAACAAGAGAGGCTGGTGGGTATGCATCAACAACGAAATCTCAGATTACACTCTCTCAGATGTTTTCTATGTCGACACATACACTTCCCTCTTAGGACAGAACTAGATCTGGAATTCGATAGGCTTACTGTAGTCCCGTTTCCAGTAGAAGTCCAGGACTTTGTCTTTCTTGTTGTAGACAATGGACCAGAGAGTCTCATTCTCATAGGAAGCCTTGGCCATGATATCTCTCATGGCTACTAGGCTTTCCAGGTCATTCACTATTTCGCCTTCCAGCATTCCAAAGCGCTTCCAGGACTCATCCTTTCCTGTGTTTTCGCCCAATCCTTCGGCTACTATGTGATTGGTCAGTATTGGAGTTTCCGTTACATACATCACTCCATCAACCCACTCTACAGCTACACATCTTCCGCTGCTGTCTGAGATAGCATAATGGTGATTGGTGCCGATGGATGAGTTCATATCTACATTCTTTAGTATCTCCAAGGCTTCATCCACTGTTGCAGCCTTATCCAGCACAAGCCTGATGCCACCGACTGTTGTTACATCAGTCTTATCTGTATTCTGATGGGTCTCTGGTGAGTAGGCAACAATAAGGTCAGCAATGCAAAGCCCCATTTCGTTCATGCCGTCCAGAGGTACATAGACTCCAGCCAAGGCCATGAACTTATTCATCATTCCTTCCGGCTTCCATCCTTCTTCGAAGCCCAGGAACTCAAGGCATACAGTGGAGATGGACTCATAGCCATTCTCTGGCTTGGCCCTGACTATCATGGCGTCTCCGTAGTCCCAGTCAAAGTTCCTGCCCATGAATGTGCCGTCTGTTACAGCTGTACAGCCGTAATCATTGGGCTTGGTCTCAACTTCTGTCTTATAGAATCCTTTCGAAAGGAAGGAGATGATATACTCAGCCATTTCGCTGTCGGAGCTGCTTCCACCCTGTCTGATGTATTCATCGAAGCCATAGTCTCCCTCATACTCCATATAGTAGAGACCATCATCAATTTCCTTTATTGTTCCGATAGCCTTGATTTCATCTCCAAAGAGGTTCCAGAACCCTAGGAAGAACACAACCAGCATGACCAGCAATATGCCTAATATCGTAAAGAGAACTATTTTACCTTTCTTTTTCATGGGGCCATGATAAAACAACAGGGAAAAAGTATAAAGAAGATATCAGAACATTTGTTCCATAATTAACATGAGATTAGACATTCTCTCTCTTTTGT
>JAEDOD010000021.1 GCA_016302165.1 Sphaerochaetaceae bacterium | reverse complement strand
CCGCCGACCCCCACCTTACCATGGTGGTGCTCTACCGACTGAGCTACAAGAGCATAGCACGCCTAAGCGCGACACGCAAAGACGACTGTACCAAATCATCATATGTTTTGTCAATGACCTGTACAGAAACACTAGTGACTTCGTGTCGGTTTCGGGACTCTATCTCCTAGATTGTAGTTTTCTTCCCCTAAATTATCAACATTTGGAGAGAAAAAATGTAAAGATTTGTCCAAAAGTGGCCACAACGGGGTGTCCAACAGTTCATTTTTTTAGAAAAATATTTTATATTCGATACGTTATTGGATAAGAGAACAAGAATTAAATAAATTAAAAAACCGGTTTTCTTTTTCCAGAGGAGGACACTCGTGGCAGAAATTCAACGCACCAGATATGGCGAGAGCTCAAAGGATATCGCTAGAGATTTTGCTGAGCAGCTCAAGTACAACCAGGATGCAGATGTCTACCATACAACGAAGGAAGGAAGATACGAGGCAATAGCCTACGCAATCCGTGACAGAATCATTCACCAGTGGGATTTGTCAAGAAAGACCCAGAGGGCAAAGCATAGCAAGAGAGTATATTACCTCTCACTGGAATTCCTCATGGGTAGGGCCATGACAAACAACGTCATCAACCTTGGAATCGAGAAGCAGGTCAGGGATGCTCTCCAGAGCCTTGGCTACAGTTACGAAGAGCTGGCAGATACAGAGCCGGACGCAGGACTTGGAAACGGAGGTCTGGGAAGACTTGCCGCATGCTTCATGGATTCCCTTGCAACTCTTGAGCTTCCTGCATATGGATATGGAATCAGATATAACTACGGCATTTTCCGCCAGCAGATCAAGAACGGCTACCAGGTGGAGCAGCCAGACAACTGGCTCAAGGACGGAAACCCTTGGGAGCTGAAGAGACCTGACCTTACATATCCTGTATATTTCGGCGGTCATGTGACCCATATCAAGGAAAACGGAAGAGATACCTTCAAGTGGGTTCCAACAGAGCAGGTCAACGGCGTGGCCTACGACACTCCAATCGTCGGATATGGCGGAAAGACCATCAACACCCTCAGACTGTGGTCAGCCAACAGCCCTGACGGATTCTCCTTCCAGGAATTCAACTCCGGTGACTACACAGAAGCTGTAAGGAAGAAGATCAATGCAGAAACACTTTCCCAGGTCCTCTACCCTAACGATACATTATATATGGGTAAGGAGCTGAGGCTTAAGCAGCAGTACTTCTTCGTCTCCTGCTCCCTTCAGGATATTCTCAGAAGATTCAAGAGACATGGTAAATATGACTGGAAAGAGTTCCCGAACGAAGCTGCAATCCAGATGAACGACACCCATCCATCCCTGGCAGTACCTGAACTCATGAGACTTCTCATCGACCAGGAAGGTCTTGGCTGGGATGAAGCCTGGAACATCACTGTCAACACTCTTGGATACACAAACCACACTCTCATGCCAGAGGCACTGGAGAAGTGGCCTCTTCCAATGATGCAGTCCATCCTTCCAAGACATATGGAGATCATCTTCGAGATCAACAGAAGATTCCTCTCTTCTGCCGTCTCCTTCTTCCCTATGCAGAATGACAAGATCTCCAAGGTCTCAATCATCGAGGAGTCAAATCCAAAGATGGTAAGGATGGCAAACCTTGCAATCATCGGAAGCCATTCCACCAACGGTGTAGCAGCTCTCCATTCCAAGCTTCTTGTGGAGAACATGTTCCCTGAATTCGGAGTTATCTATCCTGAGAGATTCAACAACAAGACAAACGGAATCACACAGCGCAGATGGCTTCTGGACGCAAACCCAGCCCTGGCTTCATTGATTACTGAAGCAATCGGCAACAAGTGGATCACTTCCTTCGATGAAATCAGGAAGCTCAGACCTTTTGCCGAGGATCCAGCATTCATCGAAAAGCTTGATAAGGTCAAATACCAGGCAAAGCTCAATGCTGCAGAATTCCTGAAGAAGGACAGCGGCATCATCATTAACCCGGATACAATGATTGACGTCCAGGTAAAGAGAATCCATGAATACAAGAGACAGCTTCTCAATGCCCTTAACATCGTCATGATCTACAACAGAATGAAGAATGACAGGGCCTACAGGGATTCCTTCCAGCCTACAACCTTCCTTTTCGGAGGAAAGGCTGCACCTGGATATGTGAACGCAAAGCTCATCATCAAGTTCATTAACTCCATCGCCCATGTAATCAACTCTGATCCTCAGGTGAACGATAGACTACGTGTCTACTTCATGCCTGATTACAGGGTCACTCTGGCAGAGCATGTAATTCCTGCCACAAACCTTTCAGAGCAGATCTCCACAGCAGGAACAGAGGCCAGCGGTACAGGAAACATGAAATTCATGTGCAACGGCGCCCTTACCATCGGTACCCTTGACGGTGCCAACGTGGAAATGGCAGAAGAGGCTGGAAGAGAGAACATCTTCATCTTCGGACACACAGAGAAGGAGATTACAGAGCTTGGCAAGACCTACAGGTCCACAGAGTGGCTCAGCAGGGATCCGGAGATGGAAGCTGCAATCAAGCTCATCCAGTATGGCTTCTTCAACAACGGAGAAGACGGAATCTTCGATCCACTCCTGAAGACTCTCCTGGACTACAACGACAGGTACTTCCTCTTTGCCGACCTGAGAATGTATCACGATAAACATGAAGAGGCATCTGAGCTCTACAGGGATGACAAGGCTACATGGAACAGAATGAGTGCAATCAACATTGCATCCTCTGCAAAGTTCTCCTCTGACAGAACCATCAAGGAATATGCAGACGAGATCTGGCACATCAAGCCATGCCATGTAAAGAAGAGCAAGGAAGACAGCGTCCTTGAAGATGCAAAAAAGGCAAAGTAAGACGGTAGAGATACCTTATCGGCGGACTCAGGTCCGCCATTTCTTTTTTTAATCCCTTACCAGACGATGGACAAAGGTTTCTTCATATCCACTTTTTTCTATTACTGGAAGCAGTGTCTTCATGATGCTGTTCCAGAATACAGGACGGCTATTGCAGCCGTGGACAGAGAGAGTGTGCATGCGCTCGAAGGAAGCTTCCATATCCCAGAGGATTCCATCCCCTGAAGCTGTACCGAAATATGTCTCGCTCCACTTATGGAAGGACCATTGGCCGAATAGGTTCTCCGAGAAGGAAGCCCAGAAATCCCTGTCCATTTTCCCTTCCCTAGGTCTGTCGTCACCCACCTTTACAGTGTAACCGCAATCTTTTCCATCGTTATGGATCATCATGGAGATATAGTTGCCGAAAAGGTCCTTCACCTCGAAGGTGAACTTCATCAGCCGTGAAACCAGCTTCTCAACTTCCTCCATATTGCCGAACTTCAGCCTGCAGGAAGAACATTTGTAGCAGTCCTTTCCACTGGAATTCTCTTCACTTATAATTCTACTTTCCCCACACCTTGGACAACATAGCGGTATGCTTCCCATGGATACTCTCCCCCCTAGTTGAGATACCTCAAAGTTACAATTCCCTATTTGGTTATGGACAAATTGTAACATATTGTGGGAAGAGTACAAATGATTTGAGAAACTAACCTAGAGCTGAGAAAAGATATCCAAAGACCGGTGCAAGCACCAGGGCCGGCAGGAAGTTGGCTGTCTTCACCTTCTTTATTCCCAACAGGGAAAGACCGATCATCAGTAATAGATATCCACCGGTGGAGGCGATGTCGTTGATGCCTCTTTCTCCCAGAAGAGGAGCAAGGAAGGAGCCGCCAAGGACGAATATTCCCTGGTAGACCAATACAGAAAGGGCTGAAAGGAGAACTCCCTTGCCGTAGGTTGCAGCAAATACTATGGCCATGAATCCATCCATTACACTCTTGATGAGGATCAGGGATCCGTCTCCTGTAGTTCCTGCGTTTATGGAACCCACTACGCTCATGGCTCCTGAACAGAAGAGCACTGAGGAATTTAGGAAGGCCAGGCCGAAGGAGCCCTCCTCCCCTTCCTTCTGGAATCTATTTCCAAAGGATTCGATCCTTTCTTCAATTTTTAGCCAGAAACCGATGAATCCTCCCATGATCAAGGAGAAAAGGACCGCCAGGGTACTAGGTGCACTCTGGGCCATCCCTACTCCCAAAACCACTGTCACAAGGCCTGCAGAGGTCATTACGATAGTCTTGAAGGAAGAGGGAAGACTCTTCTTTACCAGTAGTCCGATTATGGTTCCCAGCACTACTGAAAGTGCATTTATCAATGTCACAATCATGGTTGAATCCTAGAACTTTTTCTTTATTCAGGGCAACAACCAAATTAGAATTATCTTATGACAACCATAGTCCTGGCAGCGGGTCTATCTGAAAGGATGGGAAGAAACAAGCTTCTTCTGCCCTTCAGGAACGAGCCCATAATCATACATACCATAAGAAATGCACTGGAGTTTTCAGACCGTGTAATAGTGGTGACAGGAAACGAAAGGGAAAAACTAGAGAAGGCCATCGCCCACCTGGATGTAGACATAGTCTTCAATCCGAATTTCAGAAAAGGCCAGAGAATGAGCTCTCTCTTAGGAGTGGAGAATGTGGAGGATGATGACTTCGCAATTCTACCCGGAGACCTTCCTCTCCTGGGAAGAAAGGAGGCGGAAAAGGGAAAGCTGGCGCTTTCAGACTCCTCCATCGCCCGACTCTTCTTCAATTCCATTCCAGGCCATCCTGTGTTCTACAGAAAAGAGAACAGGGATACTCTACTTTCCTACCCCCACTCCATGAAAAGCTACCTGAAAGAAAGGGGCTGCAGACTTCTGGAGTCTACAGCCGCCTCTGTATTTGATATCGACACTCCGGAAAAGTATCAGACCTTAATCCGAAGTGATGGCAATCTTTCCATCCTTGAGGACTACATTGATGTTTCCGTCCCTGGAGATGGTTCCACCAAGAATAGCCTTTGAAAGACCGTTCTCGATTTCATTCTGTATACATCTTCTGATAGGCCTAGCTCCAAAGTCTGGATCGAAGCCTGCTTCAGCGATATAAGACTCCACGTCTCCTGTCCAGGAGAGATTGATATTCTTTCTCTTCAGTCTCTCTCCAAGAGAAACAAGCTGGAGATGGACTATTCTCTTCACTTCGTCCTTTCCAAGAGGATTGAACACAACGATTTCATCGATTCTGTTGATGAACTCAGGCTTGAAGGCTCCTCTGATGGCATTCATCACCTCCTCCTTGGCATGCTCCCTGTCATTGAGAATGGCAGCGGAACCTAGGTTACTGGTCATGATGATGATAGTGTTGGTGAAGTCCACCACCCTACCCTGGCCATCTGTAAGTCTTCCGTCGTCCAGGACCTGCAGCAATACGTTGAACACATCAGGATGGGCCTTCTCCACCTCATCGAAGAGGATTACTGAATATGGTCTTCTTCTGACCACTTCAGTAAGCTGGCCGCCCTGGTCATATCCCACATATCCTGGAGGGGCTCCAATAAGTCTGGACACTGAGTACTTCTCCATGTATTCAGACATATCGATTCTGGTCAGAGCCTTCTCGTCATCAAAGAGGAAGGAAGCCAGCACCTTGGCAAGAAGTGTCTTTCCCACTCCTGTAGGACCAGCAAAGAGGAAGGATCCCAAAGGCCTATGCTCATCGCTGATTCCAGCCTTATTTCTTCTGATGGCATTGCTTACAGCAGAAATGGCTTCATCCTGTCCTACTACAGACTGGGAGAGGATCTTCTCCAGATCCGTATATTTCTGCATTTCGGAGCTCATCATCTTTGCCACAGGAATACCTGTCCAGAGGGATACTACCTTTGCAATATCGTCTTCTGTCACCTCTTCCCTGAGAAGTCTTCCCTCTCCTGTCTTGAAGGAGTTCACCTTTGCCTCTGCATCAGCTATCTCCTTCTCAAGCTGAGGCATCTCCCCATACTTGATCTGGGCTGCTGTAGACAAGTCTCCGTTTCTCTCTGCGCTTTCCTTCTTCTGGACCAGCTTCTCCATCTTGGCCTTCTTCTCCCTCAGGGCAAGAATGGCATCCTTTTCGTTCTGCCACTCAAGATGCAGTGCATCGTACTTTCCCTGGAGATCAGCAAGCTCACCATTGATCTTTCCAAGCCTTTCCACTGAGTGCTCATCGCTTTCCCTGGAAAGGGCTTGCTTCTCAATCTGAAGCTGGAGGATCTTACGCTGAAGCTTATCCAAGGCTTCAGGCTGGGATTCAATCTCCATCTTTATCTGGCTTGCAGCTTCATCCACAAGGTCGATGGCCTTATCTGGAAGGAAACGGGAAGTAAGGTATCTGTCAGAAAGGGTTGCAGCTGCAACCAAGGCCTCATCCTTGATCCTTACTCCATGGTGGACCTCATACTTTGGCTGAAGACCACGGAGAATGGAGATTGTATCCTCCACGCTAGGCTCCTTGGCATATACAGGCTGGAACCTTCTCTCAAGGGCCTTGTCAGACTCGATGTATTTCCTGTATTCATCCAGAGTAGTGGCACCGATGGCATGGAGCTCACCTCTAGCGAGAGCTGGCTTGATGAGGTTGGAGGCATCTGTGCTTCCTTCCGCAGCTCCTGCTCCTACTATGGTGTGAAGTTCATCAATGAAGAGTATGATCTTTCCTTCGCTCTTGGTGACCTCGTTGATCACTCCCTTGAGCCTTTCCTCAAACTCTCCCCTGAACTTTGCTCCTGCAATGAGGGAACCCATATCCAAAGAAAGAAGTCTCTTGTCCTTCAGGGACTCCGGAACGTCTCCCTTGGCGATTCTCTCTGCCAGGCCTTCTACAATGGCTGTCTTTCCTACTCCAGGTTCACCGATGAGAACAGGATTGTTCTTTGTCCTTCTGGAAAGGACCTGCATGACCCTTCTGATCTCCTCATCCCTTCCGATGACAGGATCCAGCTTATCTTCCATGGCGGCTCTGGTAAGATCCTTGCAATACTTGTCCAAAGCTGCATATTGGGTTTCAGGGTCCTGGCTTGTGATCCTCTGGTTTCCTCTTATGGACTTCAAGGCTTCAAGGACAGCAGCCTTGTCTACACCAAGAGCTGTCAGGGCATCCTTTTCCTGGCATTCATCTGAAAGCAGGGCAATAAGGAAGTGCTCTGCAGAAACATATTCATCCTTGAACTCTCCTGCAGTCTTCTCCAAGGCTCCAAGAATTCTCCCCATTGACCTGGAGAATGTCTTCTGGGTATCACCATAGGATTTTGGCAATTTCTTCAGTATTGCATCCATGGAGGATGCTACGGCATCTGGAGAAACTCCCAGCTTCTCAAAGAGTGGTCTCAATACACCATCGCTTTGAGACAGAAGTGCAAGTACCATATGGGCAGGAACAACTTCAGAGTGTCCGTTTTCATTTGCCGTCTGGATTGCAGCCTCAAGGGCCTTCTGCATCTTTACTGTAAATTTGTCGTAGTTCATACGTACCTCCAATCTAATATAAATCGGAAGCTTCAATCATATCCGGAGTTGAATATAACTACTTTTTCGTAAAAGGCAAACTATTTTATCTTCTGAAGGCTTCAAGGAATTCCGATACTATGGAGGATGCCTCTTCAGCAGAGAAGGAAGGGAAGAAGCCTACCTGGAAGGCTTCAGCCACCACCAGGGAGAAGATCTCCTCTCCAACTTTATCTGCATCGCATTCGCGGATAGTGTTTCTATGGATTCCTTGCAGCACCAGGCGCTTAATAAGGATCCGCATCTTGGCGGTCCTGCTTCTGATTGAAGAATATACATCCACTCCACTCTTCTTCTCAGAAAGGATGAACTCCACAAGATTGGAAAGGGTGGACTCGTTTTCACGGGCAAAGGAGAAGATATCCAGGACGATCATCCTAAGTCTTTCGATTTCATCCTGGTCCCCTGGAGCAAAAGCGATATTGGAATATTTCTCGAACATGCGGGAAGTGACGTTCTTCACAGCATAGTAGTAGATTTCCTTCTTATCGCTGAAGTACTGATAGACAGTCGGGCGAGACAGACAGCACGCCTCTGCTATGAGAGAGAGGTTAGACTCACGATAACCGACCTTTGCAAAGACCTCCAGAGCCTTGGAAAGGATCATCTGCATTCTTTCTTCTTTATCAACAATCTTAGGCACAGCTCTCATTTTAGACGCATTTTTTCAAGGACGAAAGAAAATAATTGTACAATCTTATCTTTCATCCATTTCTGCGTCCCTTACCTCCTTTTTTCCCTCCAAGGCATCTATACTTGCAATTTCCTCTGTTCCAGGGAAATCCTCAAGGGCCGCCTTTTCTGCACAGTCCTCGATTTTGTATAGGACGCTGGAAATTTTTTCCTTCCTCTTTCTTGCATTCTCCAGGGAGTCTGTGGCCTTCTCCACATGCTTCCTGGATTCATCGATGGAGGATGAAAGGTCAGAGAACAGCTTCTTCATATCCTCAAACAGGTGCCATATGGTCGATGTGTACTCCTCGATCTGCATGGTGCGGAAGCCCAAGCGCAGGGAGTTGAGGAGGGCGGCAAAGTTATTGGGACCTGTCATCACAACTCTATATTCATTCTGCATCTTCTCCACCATTCCATCGATGCTGATGGCTTCAAGATATATGGCCTCGGACGGTACAAAGAGAATGGCAAAATCTGTGGTCACAGGAGGAACCACATATTTCCTGTTGATGTCCTTGGCCTCCTTCTGAAGCCTATCCATTAGATTCTTCAGCTCAACCTTGGCCTCGTTCTCCTTCCCTTCATCAATGGCCTTTCTGTATCTCTCCATATCTGATACAGGAAACTTGGAATCTATGGGAAGATAGACTTCCCCTTCCTTTCCCGGCATTCTTATGGCAAACTCCACCCTTTCGCTATTATTCCTTGGAGAGAAGTTCTTCACCCATTCATGGGGAGAAAGGATATCAGACAGTATGGACTCAGCCTGCATCTCACCCCACACTCCCCTGCTCTTTACATTGGAGAAAAGGGAATTCATCTTCCTTACATCGTTCTGGAGGGAATTAAGGCTGCCCATGGATTCATAGAGCTTCTCCAGATTCTCGCTGACAGCCTTGAATGAAGCCGATAGGCGTCTGTCAAGGGATTCCTGAAGTTTGGCGTCTACAACACTCTGGATCTCCTTCAGCTTCTCTTCGTTGCTACGCCTTATTTCTCCCATGCCTTCCTTGACGGAAAGGGTAAGCTTCTCTGTCTTTTCTGAGAAGTCCCGGAAGGAGACTCTGTTCTCCTCCCTAATCCTGTCGAAATTCTCGTTCAACAGCTTCTGGCTTTTAAGGGTCCTTTCATTTTCAAGTTCCCCTTCCGCCTTCAGCGTATCCAGAAGAGTTGTGGAGAGACGGGAAAGGTTCACCTCATTCCTTCCCAGGGCATTCTCTATCCTCCCTCCCGTCTCCTTGAGAAAAAGGTCCACCTTGTCCATATCCCTATCCAGGGAGCTCTGGAAACGAAGGAAAGACTCTTCGTTGTCGTGGCGGATGGAGTCACGGATCCTGGAAATCTCCTCCTCCGGAATCTCTGTCCTCCTCTTCTTTGACAGTACCGAGAGCATTATAACCACTACCATAAGCAACAGGAGGATCACTGCCCCCATTGCAGCTAAGACATATTCCATATGGATAATATAGGACAATTTCCCGAAAGAAACAAAAAGTGGCCGAAGAAGACATTCTCCGGCCGGAAGAAATGAAATAAAGCTTAGTCTTCCAGTGAGCCCATGGCTTCAAGCTTTCCGCTGTCCTTGCTGTATAGAAGGATTCCATCTCCACTGATGGAGAACTTCTGGATGGACTGGGACTTGTAGTCTACGCTGCCGAAGACGACGGAAGTAATGGTCTCCTTTCCCACCATCAGCTTTACTGTAGTCTCCATACCGGAAGGAAGTGTGGTGTACACGCTACCTTCGAAGCTTCCCTTTCCAAGGGTGATGAACTCAGGTCTAATACCTACCACTACATCCATGGACTCTGGAAGCGAAGAGGAGGACTTGAACTTTATGGTTCTGCCAAATAGGGTGACAGTGCCTTCATTGTCTCCTGTCTTTTCGAATCTGCTTTCAATGAAGTTCATGGTAGGATTACCTACGAAATCTGCGACGAAGAGATTTGCCGGTGCGTTATATACATCAAGAGGAGGCTCATACTGCTGCAGCACTCCCTTATCCAGGAGACATATCTTTGTGGCAAGGGCCATGGCCTCCATCTGGTCATGGGTTACATATACAAAGGTGGAATCCGTGTCCATATGGAGTCTCTTCAGTTCAGATCTCATTTCCAGTCTCAGCTTGGCGTCCAGGTTACTGAGAGGTTCGTCCATAAAGAGGACCTTAGGGCTTGGAGCAAGTGTCCTGGCAATAGCCACCCTCTGCTGCTGACCGCCGCTGAGCTCAGAGGGATAACGGGCTCCAAACTGCTCGATCTTAAGCATGGCCAGCATTTCAGCCACCCTTTCCTTGATTCTTGCCTTGTCCCACTTTAGGTTCTCAAGACCGAAGGCAATGTTCTGATAGACAGTCATATGAGGCCAGAGGGCATAGTTCTGGAAAAGAAATCCAATGTTTCTTCTGGCAGCAGAGATATCGATACCCTTCTCGCTGTCGAAGACCACAGTGTCGCCGATGGTGATTCTTCCTTCAGTAGGAGTCTCCAGGCCTGCAATCATTCTCAGCGTTGTAGTCTTTCCACAGCCGGAAGGACCGAGAAGAGTAATGAAGTCCCTGTCTTCAATGACCAGATTCAGGTCATCTACAGCTACGAATTTATCAAATCTCTTTGTTACGTGTTCCAAGATAATCTTTGGCATATCAACCTCCTATGCCCTTGTCGATGCTGGCACCTGTCAGCTTATTGGTGACGAACTGCACCAGAAGAACGATTACGATGATCAGGAAGTTTATGCCGTTGCTGACCTGCGTAAGTCCATTTGTGTCAAAGTCCTGAAGAACTCTGGTGATGATTGAGCCTGGAGCTGCAATCAGCACAAAGAGGGAAAGCTCTCTCATACATGAAATGAAAGGAAGAAGATATCCCGAAATAAAGCTGGCCTTCTGGATAGGGAACAATATCTTCAGCATACGCTTCCACCATGGCACATCTATGATCATGGCCGCCTCCTCTATTTCAGGGGAAAGCTGCATCATGGAGTTGGCCCCGCTCTTGGAAGCGAAAGGAAGGAACTTGATTCCGCCTACGATGATCAACAGCCATATTGAGGAACGTAGGAAGGAGAAGGTCTTTGTGTATGAGACGCTAAGGTACACGGCACCGAAGCTCATGGCAGGAATCAGATATGGGAAGAAAGCCATATTTGAGACCCAGCGGGCCAACCTTGAGCCCCTTTTCCTTGCTGAGGCATAACCGATCATGATTCCGGAGGTTCCGGAAATGAAGGCTACAGCCAAGGACAGTATGATGCTACCTCCCATGGCCTTCCAGATGGTTGGGTTCACCAGGATACCCTGGGATGAACCGAAGACTCTGTCTTCAAGAGTATCCTTTGTGGTCCAGTAGTAGGTAGTGAAGGTGGAATAATCTCCAGGAACCTCCAAGAAGCTTTCAAGGGCAAAGGATAGAAGGGGAACGATGGCGAAGAACACAGCAATTATCATTACAAGTATAATGATGGGCATTCTTGCCTTTCCCAGCTTCACCAGGGACACCTGACCAGACTTTCCGCTTACTGTAGTGAAGGACTTCCTCTTTCCGGTAAGGGAGTTGTTTATGGTAAGGATAACCACAGAGAACACAAGGAGGATTATTGCTATTACAAAACCCTGGCCCTGCATGGAGGAGGAGTTGAACAGGGAGCGCATTGTGGTGGACACAGTTGCAAAGGACCCATTCTTGTTAAGGAAGGAAGGGACAGTGAAGGATGAAAGACTGCTGGAGAATACCAGAAGCACAGTTGATATGAGAGCTGGCATGACTATTGGCAGTGTAACCTTTCTCAAAATCTTGAATCTGGAAGCCTTCAATACTGTGGCAGCCTCCTCAAGATTGGCGTCCATGTTCCTCAATATTCCTCCAATGAGGAGATATGCAAAAGGAGCGTAATGTATTCCAAGACACATTGCACAGGGGAAGAACCCATACAGCATCCATTCAGGGACGCAGATACCTGTTATGCTTTCCAGCATTCCCACCTGATTGTAGCAGGCCACAATTCTGCTGTTCTTGAAGAAGTTCTCCCAGAACATGGCAATGGACCAGCTTGGCATAATGTATGGGAACACAAAGATTGTCGACAGGAACTTCTTTCCAGGAATGTCAGACCTAGTTATGAGCCAAGCCACCACTCCACCGAATCCCACCGAAATGATACAGCTCAGGAGAGCCATAAGGATTGAGTTGAAGAGAGGCTTCCAGAAGGTGATTCTGGAATAGTCGTAGAGTTTCTCTGCAAGAAGGGTCTTCCAGTGGTAGAGAGTAAAGGAATTGACCTTTGCTCCCACATCCCTGACCTCTCCCGGGTGCACGATGAAAGAGTCACGGACCAGAGAGAAAAGAGGAAGACAAACCGTAAATAGGAGTATGACGAAGAAGAGCACTGTAATGATGTTTGCAGGCTTCTTTATGTAGCTCCTAAGGTTATTCATGGCCTTTCTTGAATTTATTTGTTTTATCTGTACTGCCATGGGCATCTCCAAACAAGGGGAGGCCATTGCCTCCCCCTGGTCAATGTTGGGTCAAGCCGGATCAGAGGGTGACCAGACTTCTGATGTAGGTTCCTGCATCCTTGTAGACGGAATCGATGTAGTCGATATCTTCGATAAGGGAATTGGACTTCCATTCAGAAAGAGTGTGGTCGCCTTCAGCAACTGGAACTGCTGGGTTGATGGAGTAGTAACCTTCTGTCTTCCATCCCTTTGAGAAGCCTTCCGGTGTGAAGTAGTACTCAAGGAAGAGACAAGCTGTGTAAGGAAGCTTTGCTGTCTTAGGAATCATGAGCCACATCTTGTAGAAGTAGGAATCGAAGCCCTCGATAGTTGTGTTCCAGCCGGAGATTGCAAGTTCCTTGTGGTAGTCGTTGGTTGTAGGATAATCCTTGACCTTGTTAAGTGGTCCATAGACTACCTGACCTGTGGTCATAGTTGTCATAGTCTTTACAGCTGTTGTATCGGAGGAGTGCCATGTGGACACATTCTTTACGAACTCTGTGACAAACTTGTATCCGATGTTCTTATATCCATCTCCGCCCTCATAGTCCTTTCCGAAGTAGGACTTATATGCAGAAGCAAGCTTTTCGCAGGCTGCATCGCTGGTAAGCATAATGAGATAGGACATGTTGACGTTTTCCTTTGCAGGGTTCTGGAAGGAGAGCTGGCTGATTCCCTTAGCTGAGACTCCGTCAGCACCTGTAAGCTGCCAGACGTTTGTAAGGTAGTCCATCTTATAGTCACCTGTAATGTTCCAGAAGAAGTTCTTGTTCACATAGAGGGCTGTAAGAGGATTGCTGTCCTCAGGAGCGATTTCACAGGCCTTTGGTACATAGTTGTATGCATAACCCGGATCGATCATCTGAGCCTTCAGGGAAGATCCATCCTGCTCCATGAATACGTCACATACATACTGGTCTGAGCCGAGAGCTGTTGTAAGCTCTGTATAGAGAGCCTGGTCCTTGGATGATGAGAATGGTTCATACTGGAACCATGGATATTTCTCTGCAAAGCCTGCAAGGACCTTCTTGAGACCGGATGTTACGCCACGGGCCTGGAATGTGGTTCCAGCAGCCTCGAATTCTGCCTTGGCAGCTGCTTCCAGCTCCGCAAGAGTCATATTCTGGGCCTTATTGATTGCATCCTGTACTGGATCAAGTGGAGCTGCCTCTTCTGCAGCACCATTGGCAAAGACAATACCAACGGAAACAAGTACTACTGTAAGAAGTACGAGAAACTTTTTCATGATATATTCTCCCATTTTTTCTGTTCTTTACAAACAGTGGTTACATTTTAAACTCACTTTATCCGCATAGCAAGAAAAATTACATTTAGAGAGAATTATGATAAATAAAGATTTCTTCGTCCCGTTTTTCATTCAGTCGTTAAGGTTTTTGCTTATCAGACTGATAATTTGACCATAGTCCACTTTACTGTAGTCCGTCACATCCACCCTCACGGTTTCTCCGAGAGTGATGAAGTAATCCTTAGCCCTGCATAGAGCTTCAAACTCCTCTAGGCTGGGCTTTCTTTTGTAGTCGCTGTCCTTGATGGCCCTTCCCTTATGGTAGGCTAAGAGATAGTGGCCCGGGTGGCGGCCCTTCTCCCTTCTGTCCCTCTCCTCCCAGCGGGAGAGAAGGACGGAAAGATCTCCTATAAGCGTGATAGTCACGGCCCTGTATCCATATTTCTCAATTAGACATGAGAATGGCTTCTCATGCTTCCTGCAGAAAGGATACTCGATTATAAGCTCCTCCCCCTTCTCCATCCTCTTCTCCAGTCTCAGGTAATACTCCTCAAGGCTTCTCTCCTCAAGGGCGCTACGCTCTGTAATATTGTCAAAGCCGTAGGCATCGAAGAACTCTTCCTTCACCTTGTCGTAGGGGAAGATATCAAAGAAGGGGAACTTCTCCTTTATCAATCCGGAGAGGTAGCTTTTGCCACTTCCAGGGCAGCCGTTTATCACAACCAGTACTTTATTCATTTTCTGCAGTTTGCTGCGGCGATTCTGGAAGCAAGACGGGCATTGTTTAGGACCAGCATTATGTTGGACTCCAGGCTCTCGCCTCCGGTAAGCTTCTGGATTTTGTCAAGAAGGAATGGAGTAGTCTCCTTTCCCTTGATGCCAAGCTTGTTCATCTCCCTGATGGCCTCATCTATTTCCTTATTTATATATACAGGATCCATGGAGTATTCCTCAGGAATAGGATTGGTGACCAGAAGACCTGTATTTGGATAGAGATATTTCTGAACCTGCCAGATGTCTGAAATCTCTTCAGGAGTATCGCATCTCCATACTACATTCAGACCGCTCTTTCTTGTATAGAAGGCAGGAAGCTCGTCTGTCTGGTAGCCGATTACATTGACGCCTTTGGTCTCCAGATATTCCATGGTAAGAGGAAGGTCCAGAATAGCCTTGGCTCCTGCACAAATTACCATGACTCCTGTCTTTGTAAGTTCATCCATATCTGCTGAGATATCCATGGTTTCAGTCGCACCTCTGTGGACTCCACCGATTCCTCCGGTTGCAAATACATCGATTCCTGCAAGGCCAGCGATTATTGATGTGGCGGCAACGGTGGTGGCTCCATCCTCCTTCTTTGCCACAAGAGCAGGAATATCCCTGCGGGAAGCCTTTGTTATTGCTGTACCCTTCTTTCCAAAGTACTCGATTTCATCCTTTGTGAGACCAGCCTTAAGCCTTCCTCCGATTATGGCTATGGTGGCAGGAACAGCCCCGCTCTTCCTTACCTCCTCCTCTACCCTAAGGGCAGTCTCCACATTCTTAGGGTATGGCATGCCATGGGAAATGATAGTGCTTTCCAGGGCCACTACAGGCTTTCCTTCATCAAGGGCCTTTCTCACTTCATCGGATACATCAAGATATCTTTTCAATTTCTATCTCCTTTGCCAGACCATACACCAGGTCAGCATTGATTTCACCAGATACCGTCTCTTCACTTCCTGCAGTAATGGAGGCAGAGGCTGAGGCGAAGGCAAGGGCGGAGGCGGCATCCCTATCCGCGCTATAGGCATAGGCAAAGCCTGCAAGGAAGGCATCTCCTGCTCCATTGGTGTTCTTCACCTCCACTTTTCCAATCCCGGAATGGAGAAAGGTGTCTGAAGAGATGAAGTATGCACCCTTTCTGCCATCTGTGGCAAGGATTGCACCTACTCCTCTATCCAGAAGGGACCAGGCAGCCCTCTTCAGGGAAGACCTGTCTTCGATTTTCATTCCGGAAAGGAACTCCAGCTCCATGATATTGGGCTTCAGAATATCGATATTTCCAAGACTCTGCACCACCCTCTCAGCCTTCAGGGTGGAGACGGCATCTGCCAGCACCAGGCCACGGGAAATGGAGGAGGCCTTGGCTATGGTCTCACTTTCAAGATTGGCGTCCACTATAACCACAGGAGAGTCTTCTATTATCTTCCTCTTCTCATCCAGAAAGGAGGCAGTGATCTCCTTTACTATGGCCATATCATTTACAGCCACATGCATATCTCCCTTCTCGTCAGTCACATAGAGATAGACTCCGCTTCGGGAGGAGGAGAATATGGAGTGGGATATGTCCATAAGGCCTTCCATCTCCTTTATGGCATTTCTACCGAAGACGTCATTTCCCAAAGCTGTAATGAAGGTGACGGAGGCTCCAAGACGGGAGGCGTTAAGGGCGATGTTATGGCCCACCCCTCCAAGACTGGTGGAGACAGAGCCAATGTTGGAATCCTCCAGAACCATGGGAAAGAAGCACTCTCCAGCTATATCAGTATTGGTGGCACCTATGACCAGAATCCTTCTTTCCTTTTCCATATATGTCTCCTTCTCTGATGATACACAATCCCTCTTACCTTTAGAAGTGGAAAAGCCCCCGGTGACACCGAGGGCGAAAGGAGAATAACAAATGATTTTAGAGGCTTAGTCTACAAGCACGACTTCACCATTCTTATATGTCTCAGCAACATATGCCTTGACTTCATCGCTCTTGAGAGCTTCGACGAGAGCCTTGATTGCAGGGTTGTTCTCATTGCCTTCCTTGACAGCGATGACATTTACATATGGAGACTCTGCGCCTTCTACATAGAGGCCATCTCTTGTAGCTACGAGACCTGCAGGAATAGCGTAGTTACCGTTGATGACTGCTGCATCTACATCACCAAGGACTCTTGGAAGTGTTGCTGCCTCGATTTCGGAGAACTTCAGGTTCTTTGGGTTGGATGCGATATCAAGTGGGATAGCTTCCAGTCCAGCGTCAGCCTTAAGAGTGATAAGTCCAGCTGCTTCAAGGAGAAGAAGTGCTCTTCCTTCGTTGGTAGGATCGTTAGGGATAGCGATTGTAGCTCCGGCAGGAATGTCGGAAAGGGAGGAGTACTTCTTGGAATAGAGAGCGATTGGCTCAACATGGATTCCGCCTGCGTTTACAAGGTGATAGCCATGCTCTGTGTTGAAGGATTCCAGGTAAGGAATGTGCTGGAAGTAGTTGGCATCGATTTCGCCATACTCAACTGCATCGTTTGGAGTGACGTAATCTGTGAATTCCTTGATTTCCAATGTGATTCCCTGAGCGGCAAGATCATCGACTACAAGTGACAGAAGAGCTGCATGTGGCTCTGGTGTTGCACCCACAACGATCTTTGTTGTGGAGGAAGCTGCTTCATTTGCTCCCTGTGCAAAAAGGGAAGAAAGGGCGATAAGTGCTGCAAGTACGATAACGATTGTCTTTTTCATATTAATTTCCTATTTTTTCGGGGTATCCCCGTATTTTCATGTGTGACTTTCCCCTATGGGTGAAAGGTTTGATTGGATTGATGGTTGTGTGTTTTTAAAGAAAATAGATAATCATGCCCTTGAGGGCATCATCATGGAGGACATGCACATTGTGATGATAACGATAGTGGTCATTTCTGCATTCCTCCTAATTTGATGACAAAAGAATAAACTCAATTCAGAGATTTTTGCAAGTGGTTAGAATAAATATTCCAAAAAAATTATTTTATCGGAATTTTATGTACAGTTTTGTTCTGGCATAAGGATTTCCAGATCCTTTGTTATGATTAATCCCCGCCGCAGCGGGGATGTGTCATCTCTTTGCAATGAGCCGTGAGGATATTCTGTTACCTACGAACTGAACCAGTTCAACCAGGATTATGGTCACCACCACAGCGGCAAACATAACGTCTGAGCGGAAGCGCTGGTAGCCATATCTTATGGCCAGGTCTCCAAGGCCTCCACCTCCGATGGTGCCTGCCATTGCAGAGTATCCGATAAGGTTGATTATGGTCAGCGTCACTCCTGAAACCAGGGAAGGAAGAGCTTCCGGAAGCATGACCTTCACGATTATCTGCCAGTTTGTAGATCCCATGGCCTTTGCAGCCTGGACCACTCCCGGATCCACTTCCTTAAGGCTGGTCTCGATGATTCTGGCCACAAAGGGAGCTGCTGCTATGGATAGGGATACTACAGCGGCCTTGGTACCGATGGTGGTTCCCAGGATAAAGCGGGCGACAGGCATAAGAAGAATCATGAGGATAAGGAACGGGAATGACCTGAGTACGTTCACTACCCTTGAAAGTATTTCGTTCAGTACAGGTCTTGGAATGATTCCTCCCTGGTCCTCCTTGTCTGTAACATGGAGCAGGACTCCAAGAGGAAGTCCCATAATGAGGGAGAACACTGTGGACCAGAAAACCATCTGTATTGTCTGGAGAGTTGATTCCGCTACAAGCTTAAAAATCATTGTATTCATCACTTCACCTCCTCACCTACTGTAGCCTCTACTGTGACACCATTGGACCTCAGCATATCTACAGCCTTCTTCTTTATATCCTCGTCTCCTTCGATATCCAGCACCATGACTCCATATTTCCTGTCTTCAATGTACTGTACTCCTGCAGCCACAATGTTGAAGAGGGCCCCTGTCTCCTTGGTTACAAGGCTTATGATAGGCTCTGAAGTGGTTTCAGAGGAGAAGCGGAGAGTGAAGTGTCCTGCCTTATCGGAGAGGCGTACCAGAGACTCCTTTACGGAAGTCAGGTTGGAAAGGAAGTCCTTGGTTACCACACTCTTTGGTGAAGAGAAGATATCTGAAACTAGACCCTCCTCCACCACCTTGCCGCCATCAAGGACAGCCACTCTGTCGCAGGCGTCCCTGACAACTTCCATCTGGTGGGTGATCATCACCACAGTAAGGTTCATCTTCTTCTGGATTTCCTTGATCAGGGCCAGAATACTTCTGGTGGTCTGGGGATCCAGGGCGCTGGTAGCTTCATCGCAGAAGAGGATCGATGGCTCGGAGGCCAAGGCTCTGGCTATGGCTATCCTCTGCTTCTGACCACCGCTGAGAGTGGAGACAGGAGCATCTCCCCTGCCCTCCAGCCCTACCAGGGCCAGGAGCTCCTCTGTCCTCTTGCGGATATATTCCTTAGGCTTTCTGCAGATTTCCATTGGATATGCGATATTGCCTGCGGCAGTACGGGAAGAGAAAAGATTGAAGTTCTGGAAGATCATTCCTATCTTTCTCCTTTCCTGGATCATCTCTTCCCTGGAAAGATTATCCACCCTCTTGTCTCCATACCAGACCTCTCCCTGGTCAGGAGTCTCAAGCATGCTTACAAGCCTTACCAAGGTAGACTTGCCTGCCCCGCTTCTTCCAATTATTCCATAGACTGTATTGGATGGTATCTCAAGGGATACCCCGTCTACAGCATGGAGGGAACCATAGTCCCTTTTTAGATTCTTCAGTGTGATCTGCATAATTGCCTCTCTGTGATTTATATCAAATTCACTATCCCGCTTCAACAGAAGAGAAGGAATACTTGTCCATATTTCTATCCAGAGTGGAATTAGGCTTCAAAAAAGGGGCCCTGGACAAGGACCCCCAATACCATATTCCATTTTCTTATCTGAGATCTGGTGTCTTGATCCAGTCCTGGTCGTCGTAAGCCCTGTTCTCTCCGCACATGGCCCAGATGAAGGTATAGTTGGATGTACCGGCACCACTATGGATGGACCAGGATGGGTTGATGACAGCTTCTTCGTTGTGCATGACGATATGTCTGGTTTCGTTTGGCTCGCCCATGAAGTGGAAGACAACATTGTCTTCTGGAATATCGAAGTAGAAGTAGACTTCCATTCTTCTCTCATGGGTATGGGCTGGCATTGTGTTCCAGACACTACCTGGCTCAAGGTGTGTGAGACCCATGGAAAGCTGGCAGGTATCCAGTACATCTGGATGGAGATACTGGTTGATTGTCCTCTCGTTGCTGGTCTCAAGGGCACCAAGGTGCTTGTGGATTGCAGAAGAGAGAGGAATGTGCTTAGCAGGCTTTGGTGTATGGGCAGGAGTTGTGCAGATGAAGAACTTTGCAGGATCCTCAGCGCTCTCAGACTCGAACTCCACCTTCTTTGTTCCCATTGGAAGATAGATGCCATCCCAGTGGTCCATTACATACTCCACTCCATCAGCAATGATCTTTCCCTTGCCACCGATATTGATGGAACCAAGCTCTCTTCTCTCAAGAAGATAGTTGACACCGAAGTTCTTCCAGGGATCGATATTCTTCTCTATGTCCAGTCTCTCCTTTACAGGCATTGCACCCATTGTGACGATTCTGTCCACGTGGGAGTAGACTGCGCTGACATCATCAGCATTGAAGACGGAAGAGATGAGGAACTCTGACCTGAGTTCATCTGTTGTCATACGCTTGAAAGGTTCCTTTCCTGTTGAGTAACGGATATCCATATATATTAATCTCCTATAATCGTGGGGTTTCCCATGTTCATTTTCCCATTATTTCAGACAAAAGATTCCGACATCCTTCTGTTATATCCCGATAGGCTGTCTCAAAATCCCCAGTATACCAAGGATCCTCGACCTCCCTATCAAGAAGCATCCTTATCTTAGCATCTTTTCCAAACCTTGAGACAAGTCTTCTGTAATTACTGTAGTCCAAGGCAATGACGATATCGCTGGAAGAAAACTCTTCATCGGTAATCCTATGGGCATAGTGACGGGAGAAGGGAATGCCATGGGCACCAAGAACTCTCTTGGCTGGAGGATAGATATCATTCCCCTCCTCCTCATTGGAAACCCCTGCGCTTTCCACTTCAACATCCAGCCCGGAATTATTTGCCATATATCTGAATATTGCTTCAGCCATAGTTGACCGGCATATATTGCCGTGGCAAACAAATAATATCTTAATCACTAATTATTCCTCCTGAAATGCAGTAAAAGGCCGCATTTTGACCCTGTTTGCGTACCTTTTAACGTTTTCATTTTAAGCTATCGTTGCATAATTTCCAAAACAAGGCAAACCGGTGCAAACCGCGT
>JAEDOD010000123.1 GCA_016302165.1 Sphaerochaetaceae bacterium | reverse complement strand
CCTCCGTTTCTATGATACAGGCAAAAGAAGGGGGATGATAGGTGCCAAAAGGAAATAATTCGGTAATACAATAAACTTTTCTTCGCTTACACAAAAGGAGATATTCCTTTTCAGCACAGGGAACAAAACGAAGATTAATGCTGTTATGTCTTCATGACCAATAGTGATTTCTGGGATTAAGGGCATCCGCCATTTCCCGTTTCATCAATATGGACCAGAGTTTGATTTCAGATTTTGAAAAGGTGATGTCATTTTCTGTGGAAAGTGTGAAGTAATATTGCTTGCCGCTTTCAGAGATGCCTTGTATACGGTACCGAAGATAGCGGTGAAGTCTTTGTCTAACGAAAGCATTCTCTACAAGCTATCCCCTAGAGAAGACAATGTGTGATAGATGTATTTAACGGTAAGGAAGCAAAAAAAATGCGGGCGGGCAGGATTGAACTGCCGACCCCATCCGTGTGAAGGATGTGCTCTCCCACTGAGCTACGCCCGCAACACAAGAGAAAGAATATTCCATTAAAGCTTGTTGTGCAAGACCCATTTAAGACAACTCTGAAGATGACTTGACACGAAGATAGATAAATGGGCCTGACAGCAAGCCTAGATTGCAACGCCTCTTGTAAGGTCGCCGATGAACCGGGCTGGAATCCTGTACTCCATCTTCCATACTATGGCCATAGGCTTTGAGCCCTTATGGCTGGAGTATGTTACAGGACCAAGGAAAGTGTAAGGCATGGTGCCCCACTGGTCTTCCTTCTTCTCCCTTACAAACAGCAGCACCCTGGAGCTTCCTGAGATATATCTCTTTCCAACGGGAGTCTCAGGAGAGGTTGAGTTCTGGGATTCCCAATGGAAGTATTCAGGAGAGATGGCGTAATCCTTGTACATTGTGGAAGGAGAGAACTTCTTCTCCGATTTATCCAGTGTCACAAATAGCACATCAGTGTTCTGTTCGCTGAAATACTTCACACCCTCCTGCATGGATCCTGGATTACTGTAGCCGAAGGAAGCAAGAATCTGGTTTCTTGAGTAGTGTGCGAAGACTTCAAGAGTAGTATCAGGGAGAGATTCAGGAATGAAGTCCACTCTGCTGAGCTTATAGCTAAAGAGTTCCATCAGCTCTCTTCTATACACTTCGTTTTCCTTAATCTGCCTTAGTAGTTCTTCTATACTAAGAGTCTCCTTTCCTACGCATACTGTGTATAAAAGCATATCCAGCATAGATTTCTCAAGGTTTGAGTAATCCCATTCCTCTTCCTTCAAAAGCTTGAGGAGGAAGCTCAGCCAACTAGAGGAGTCTATTTGTGAGAGACGGAGCATAGCGCTCTCCAAAAGTGTCGAGATGGTGAAAGCTTCCATCTTTCCTGCCGCTCTCTTCAAGCTGGAAAAGCTTCCATACCTAAAGAGGTCTTCAGGGCGAAGGGAGTAATGGTCAAGGAAAGAAGCCAAAGTTAGCTCCTTTCCTGTCTCATCCTGGAAGGTTCTGATATTCTCCACAATGCTACTTCTCTTTCCAAGGATAGCACTTATGTTGGCAAGGACTATTCTCTCCACGTCCTTCTCAAGCTGGATATAGCAGCCGGAAGGGACAGAAACGAAGCCATTTCTGATTTCATCTTCCAGATTCCTCTGGCCCCCAGAGAGCAGGGAACGGAACTTTTCAGAGAAACTATACTTTGCGTTGCTCTGTCCTATGAAGTCCAGGACAGTGAGGAACTCCTTGCCATCACTGGTCCTTAAGCCTCTTCCCAGCTGCTGAAGGAATACTGTCAGGGATTGGGTGGGACGAAGAAGCATTATAGTGTCTATTTCAGGAATGTCTACGCCTTCGTTGAATAGATCCACAGTGAAGATGAAGTTCACTTCCCCATTAAGAAGCCTATCCTTGGCACTGGCCCTCTCATCCCTCCCGGAGGATCCAGTGACGCTGATGGCCTTCAATCCCTTACTGGAGAAGAAGGATGCCATGAATTCTGCGTGTTTGACAGAGACACAGAAACCAATACATTTTATATCCTCCGGATTTCCCACATATAGGAGAATGGAAGAGATAATCATCTCTGCCCTTTTCCTGGCTCCTTCCTGGGAAAGCACGTAGACATTCTCCAGATCCTTCTCTTCATAACCTCCTCTGGTCCATCTTAGCGTATCGAGATCTACAGTATCCCTTACTCCATAGTAGTGGAAGGGCACCAGAAGCTCCCTGTCTATAGCTTCAGGAAGTCTGATCTCTGCTGTAATCCTATTGTCGGCGAAGAAAGGAAGGGCCTTCTTGTCCATTCTCTCAGGAGTAGCAGTAAGACCCAAAAGAATCTGGGGCTTGAAATAGGAAAGGAGCATCTTGTATTGCATCGATGCTGCATGGTGGAATTCGTCCACCACTATATAGTCGAAATGGTCAGGAGAGAAGGCTTTGATATTATCTTCCTTCCCTATGGTCTGGATGGAAGCAAAGAGATAATTCAACTGCTCCGGCTTCTCTCCTCCCACATAGAGGGAACCGAAGGTCCTATCTCTCAGCACTGTGCGGTAGCAGTCAAGGCTCTGCCGCAATATCTCCTCCCTATGGGCTATAAAGAGAAGAGTATTCCTCTCTCCCTTCCTCTCCTGGCACCACCTTTTGTAGTCGAAGGCTGAAATAACAGTCTTACCGGTTCCTGTAGCTGCCACCACAAGGTTTCTGTTTATGCCGAAAAGCTTCCTTTCAGCCTGGATTTTATCCAGAATCGCTTCCTGGAAAGGATATGGCCTGATGTCTGGGATGAAGGATGAGGATGATGAATCGCTTCGGCCTCTTTCGCTGGCGATTGCGCTTTTCAGCTTTAAATAGTCTTCCTCCTTGAAAGTCTCATATTCATCACTGTTCCAATATGTGTCGAAGACAGAGCACATTGAAGAAAAGACATCACTCTGGTCGTGACTCGTTATCTTCATGTTCCATTCCCTGCCGTATGTCATTGCAGTATGGGATAAATTGGAGGAGCCTACATAGGCTGTGCTGAATCCCGAATATCTTTTGAAGACATAGGATTTTGCATGAAGCCTAGTATGCTCGGTGTCATAGGAGACCTTGACTTCAGCTCCCGGCAGCAAAGCTATCTCCCTTACAGCCTCAGCCTCTGTAGCTCCCATGTATGTGGTGCAGATAAGACGAAGCTTTCCACCTCTGGCGGAAAAGAGACGCAGGGCATCACGGATCACTGATAGACCTGAAATCTTTACAAAGGAGATTATCATATCGATTTCGTCAGATGTTACAATCTCCCTCTTCAGCTCAGTTCCCAGTGAAAACCCTGAGCTTCCTGTAAAGAGATACGATGAAGACAATGTGGTCATGGGCCTCTCTTCATTAAGGCTCTTCATTGGAGAATGGGGATCCTTGACCTCCAGAAGAGTTTTGTTGCCGCTATGAATAATATTATCCAGGACACTATCGTCTGCTTCAGCTATCTCTGAGATGATTCTATTGGCGCATTCGATCTGCTCAGGAAGATTCTTCTTCCTTTCCAAAGCGTTTCTTACAACGCCTTCGATGTATCTGCTCAATACTTTTGGAGCTGAATTCTTCTCCATATTTGAGAGGGAATACTCCTTCTCATCCCTTTCATCAAGCTCCTTCCGTATCAAGTTGTTCACAACCTGTTCGTATAATCCGCTCTTCATATGTCCCCCACCCTTCCAGGATAAGGCAAAGAAAACTCAGGGTCCAGATCCATTTTTCCATTGTCTATAAGCCTTCCCATGAGAAGCTTGGAAAGGGAAGAAGATACTTGATCAATGAAAGACTATTGGACAGGCATTGTTCCTGAAGACTATTCTGATGAGAGACTCCGACCTGACTTCCTTCT
>JAEDOD010000122.1 GCA_016302165.1 Sphaerochaetaceae bacterium | reverse complement strand
GGAAGTTCAACTGGAAGAGAAGCGAAGAAAAAACCTTCCTTAGACTGGAGAAGGTTGATACAGTGGCCAGGCTCTTCATCAATGGAGAGAAGGTAAGAGGCTTCGAGAATGAACACCAGATATACTTTGTGGATGTAACTTCCTTCCTGAAGGAGGGAGAGAATACTATCCGCTTCTCCTTCCGCTCAGCAGAAAGCCTGGCAATAGAGAGAAACGGAAAGCTCAGCTACCCTATCCCCTGCTCCCGTTATCCCAACGATTCACCGAACAGGAACCTGGTGAGAAAGACCCAGTGCAACGCTGGATGGGACTGGGGTCCATGCATCATGACTACTGGTATCCATGAAAGCGTCGCCCTTCTAGACACTTCCTTACTCTATAAGGAAATGGCTGTAATTCCTAGGGAAAAGAACGGAGAGTGGCATGTGGAGTTCCAGCTGTATCTGGAAAGCTGGAAGGAAATGGAAGCGGAAGTTAACCTGGAAGTGGCAGGAAAGAAGAAAAGCTTCACTCTTTCTGTAGAGAAGGGAGAAAAGAGATACTCCGAGACCATAGTCCTTAAGGAAGAAGAAATTGAGAGATGGTGGCCCAATGGCTTCGGTGCCCATCCTGTGTATGAAGCTTGTGCCACAGTAAACGGAGAAAGAAAGACAAAGAACACAGCCTTCAGAACCCTTGTGGTAAAGAACAACGTTACTATGGGAGGTAAGGAACTTACCATATGTGTTAACGGAAGAGATATCTTCTCCAAGGGAGCCAACTGGATTCCTCTCGATGCAATTCCAGGCAGAATGACAAGAGAGAGATATGACAAAATCCTTGAAAGCGCTGTAGAAGCAAACATGAACATGATCAGAGTATGGGGCGGTGGCTGGTACGAGAAGGAAGACTTCTATGACCTCTGCGACAGAAAAGGCATCATGCTATACCACGATATGATGTTCGCCTGCTCCACTTATCCCTCCGAGGAGTGGTTCCTCAAGAGTGTAGAGAAGGAGCTGAGAGACCAGGTCAGACGACTTAAGAGCCATCCGTCCATTGCTCTATGGTGCGGAAACAACGAGGACCTGGGAGCCCTTACCTGGTACGAAGAGACAGTTAAGGACAGGGAGAAATATCTTAAGGACTATGAAGCCCTTAATGACAGGACAGTGGGAAGAGTCGTAATGGAGGAGGACGAAGACAGAATGTTCTGGCCTTCCTCTCCTTGCGCAGGCCCAGGAGACTATAGCGACAACTGGCACAACGACGGCAATGGAGATATGCACTTCTGGTCAGTATGGCACGAAGGAAAGGATTTCGACTTCTACCACACCGTAAAGCCCAGGTTCTGTTCAGAGTTCGGCTACCAGTCCTTCTCATCCCTGGAGACAGTGGCTTCCTTCTGCCCGGAGGACCAACGTTCCCTTACGTCCCCTGTAATGCTACACCATCAGAAGAATGACAGAGGAAACCAGATAATGATGGAGCAGTTCACCCGCTCCTTCCACTACCCTTCCTCCTTCCATGCTGAGCTTTACCTTTCCCAGGTCCAGCAGGCCCTGGCCATTGAGACAGCTGTCACATATTGGAGATCCCTGATGCCTTACTGTATGGGAACCTTGATCTGGCAGCTAAACGACGTGTGGCCTGTGGCATCCTGGTCCAGCATCGAATACAACGGAAGATGGAAGGCTCTCCACTATGCGGTAAAGCACTTCTACGCCCAGGTAGCTCCTCTTCTCTACGAAGATAAAGGCAAACTATTCATCAAGGCTGTCAACGACACTCCTACAGAGAAGAAGACTACAATGAGGGTCAGGATCATGGATTACGAAGGAAAGACTCTTGAAGAAAGAAGACATGATCTTACCCTTCCTTCCATGAGCGTGGTAGACACAGAAGAACTTTTCGTCTCTGCATACGACCGGGACAACGCGTTTGTTGTGGCAGAAATGGAGGGAGAAGAGAGAAGCCTCCTTATGGACAGAGTGAAGAACTCAAGAATCCGCAAGAGCTGGATTGCTTTCCATAGCGTAAAGCCCCTGGAAGACGGAAGATATGAGATTGTCCTCACAGCAAAGGAGCCAGCCTTCTACGTTACTGTGGAAAGCGGAAAGGTGGACGGTAGATTCTCTGAGAATTTCCTGACTCTCCTCCCCGGTGAAGACAAGATCATCTACTTCACTCCTTTCTGCGACACAGATGAAGAGAGACTGAAGGAAGAGCTTTCAGTAATGGATATCTCCGGAATCTGAGACACGAAGAAATTCAAGACTATAGCCCGTAGACGAAAAAAACTACGGGCTTCTTTCTTTATTCTCTCTAAATGAGCAATGATTCTCGAAATATCTTTATGGGGTAATCTATAAAGGACCTTCCATCATTTCCAGAAGGAAGGTCACTCGTCTAGTCCCAGCTTCCTGGGCAGGATACCAGATTAAGCTTCCAGGTAATATCAGAAAGTACCTTACGTCTCTCTTTCATCTTCTCCCAGTTCTTCCTGTCTCCAAGCCATAGGTTCTCTCCAAGGATGAACACACGAGGAAACAGCATATACTCCATCTCTCTTCCTGAGTGAAGCTTCTCGCCCCATACGCAGCACTGAGCTCCAAGAATCAGGCTTCTCTCCTTCTCTCCCAGCTCCTTCATTGAGATATCCAGGTCATAGGATTCCTTTGGAAGGGAGTAGCTGAGATTTCCCAGCTCCCAAGGGTCATGGCTCTGATACCGGTCCATATAACAGCCACCGTTTTCTGGACACAGCACCACGTTATGGCCTCTGGCTGTGGCCTTTCTTGCGCCGTCAAGGCCCCGCCAGCTCATGACCACCACATCCTTGTCGATAGAGGGAGCATCAACCACTTCGTCCCAGCCCATGGCACGCTTTCCATATTTCTTTACAATGCCACTGGCCTTGGAAGTGAACCAGCCCTGAAGTTCATTGGTGTCTTTAAGGCCATATTCCTCCATTATCTTTCTGCAGCCCTGATGGTCTTCCCACTGCTTATGGGGGCACTCATCTCCTCCAATATGGATGAAGGGCCCATGGAAAACAGAAGCAAGCTCAGCTATAGCCTTCTCCAGGAAGACCCAAAGCTCAGGAGATGAAGGGTTCATTACATTTTCAAAGACTCCCCAGTTGTTCTGCACAGGAATCTCCTTTCCTGTACAACCGAACTCAGGATAGGCCGAGAGAAGAGCCTCTGCATGTCCTGGAGTCTCCATTTCAGGAATTACTGTAATTCCCCTTTCCTTGGAGAACTCTTCAATTGCCTCCAGATCCTCCCTGGAGTAGAAGCCCTTATGCACATGCTTCTGGTCATTGTTGTCATATATGTATCTTGTTGAAGAGATTGTTTCCAGTCTATCGTAACCGGGAACGGCAAAGCGCCAGCCCTGGTCATCTGTCAGGTGCCAATGGAAGTAGTTGTATCCTACAAGGCTCATGGCATCAATTAACCTTTTCAGCTCCTCCACAGAAACAAAGTGCCTTACACAGTCTATGTGGAAGCCTCTGTACCTGTAGCTGGGGCTATAGAAGGAGAAAGAGCAGATAGGGAGTCTTGCGTCGAAGATCAGCTTAAGCTGTCTCAGGTATGATTGGCCCAGGTCCAGTTCATCCTTACCCTTACCCGTTATGGTTATGCCCTCTTCTGTAATCTCCACCCTATTCTCATTTCCCAGAACCAACACTACTTCGTCTTTTGGTTCAATGAGGGCGGAATATGTAACGTTTTCAGATTCAATTCTTGGTGTCAGAAGACCATCTATGGTTTTCAAGAAAAACCTCCTTGGAGATAAAAGGGCGGACCCTTGGATCCGCCCAATCTTCACGAATGGTAAAGCTTAGTTCTTCCATGCCTTCCATGCATCGTTGACTGTCTTAGCAGCTGTCTTGACATCTGTCTTTCCGAGACCGATTTCAG
>JAEDOD010000020.1 GCA_016302165.1 Sphaerochaetaceae bacterium | reverse complement strand
AAACATGAAAGATGCATTCAACTTTTGTCACCATAAGCACTTTTTTATCTAAAAAAGCCCTGTCGAAGACTTCTCAAAGAAAGAATTTATTGTCATTATTGCAGAGGACGCTCAGGAAGAAGACGACAGGAGCGAAAAATGGGGGATCAGACTGGAAAGGAGACGATAGTCATCATGGCCAGGTCTACTTCTTCCTCTTTTTCCAATGCTGTCTTAATTATTTCACCTATGGATATTTGTCATAGTGAGTTTTTCTTTTTGGGTTTACAATGAAACTAGGTTGCCTATAGGTATACGAAATAAATGCTTTGGAGGCTGTGCCTCCTAAGGATGAGGTAAGATGCACTTTGACAGAATGAAGAGATTTCTCCTTCTGACCATAGCTATGCTGCTTGCGTTTAATGTATTCGCTGCATCATATGTAATCACAGACTATGAAATATTGGTTGATGGCAAGACCCAGAAAAGAGTCATCCGCAACCTTATCATCCCGGAAGACACTGAAGAGGTCTTCGCCTCAGAAGAGGAGCTTGTAGCAGCTCTGGATGGAAAGAGGCAGGCTCTTGTGAATAAGAGAGTCTTCAAATCTGTTTCCTATGAGTACACACTCTCAGAGGAGGAGGAAGGAAAGATCGGTGCCGTAGTCACATATAGCATAGTGGATGCCAAGACCTTCCTTGCTGTCCCATATCCAAAATACGACACCAATACAGGCCTGACAATAAATGCAAAGATCAAGGACAAGAACCTTATTGGTACCTTTGCTTCCCTCGACGGAGACGTGTATGCCCTCTTTGAGGATGGTGTCTGGAACAACCCAAAGCTATCTGGAGAATTCAACATTACTGACCTTCTTATTGGTGACACTGTCTTCTCCTTCAACTTGAAAGGTAGTGGATATCTGAAGGATCTGGATCCTTCATACTCTGCAAGCACTTCCATCAGGAAGATTCCATTCCTCTTCGGCTCCTATTTCGACCTTGCAGCTTCAATAGAGAAATCTGGAGAAGGACACCTTCTGAAGCCTTCCCTCTCCTATAGCGGAGTAAAGCTTCTTGGAATAACTTTCGCCCCATCAGTCAGCGGTGAGTATTACACAAAGAGCCCAGAAAAGACATTCTTCACTCCTGCACTTTCCATAAGTGGAATCAACCTTTGGGGCACAACCCTCAGTTTCTCTGGCTCCACAAAGTTCATGGGAACCAAGGAAAGCAAATACAAGACCTTCCAGCCTACATACTACGAAGCAACAGGCAATGTAAATTTCGGATGGAGCCTACTTGAAAAGTTCTCCCTGACTTCAACCCTTGGCTATACCCCAGAAACAAAGATTGAATCAAAGTCAAAGCTCAGCTACACAGCTTCCTCCGCCACAACCTTCTTCCTTATCGAGAACGTGACCATGGATGACAAAGGAAATGTATCATTCTTCGATACAGGCCTTGGAATCAGCCAGAGTGCCACCATTGCCAACCACTTCTCAATTACTCCTACCTTCACAGAGTATATAAGGACCACCATAAACGATGGAGAACCTGAATTCTCCCGTTACTACACTATCTCAGCTTCAACATCCAGAGATCTCATAAACTGGAAAGGAAACTTCAGGGATGGCTTCGCACTTTCCTTCTCCATCAACGAATCCTGGGGACAGGATACCTTCGGCTTCAGAACTCTCAAAGATGGCTACTATACCCACTTCAGCTTCACCTACTTCAAGCTGCTCTGGAACTGGTTCAACCCAAGCTTCAGAGTAATAGCCAACTACAGGTCTGGAACTGTCGGAGACTTCGTTCTCCATAACAGCTCTTCAAATATTGGAGAGGTCATGAGAGGAATCAGAAACGATACTGTTGAAAAAGACAATCTCTTTGCCCTTGTTGCAAACCTCAACATCCTGACACTCTTCCCTATGCCTAAGCTTTTCAGCTTTGCAGACTACTATGCCAGCGCATTCTTCGACTTCGGTATGGTCCAGAAGAATTCTGAAAGTGAACTTGAGCGCTACTACAGCTGCGGTGTGGAAGGAGTTGGAATCTTCAAGGATTATCCTTCCTATCCTATCAGACTTTCCATCGGCGTAGACCTGAAGCGCCTCTCAGAATGGCTGAAAGATGAGCGAAGCGCTGATTTCTATGAAATCTACTTCGGACTCGACTTCTTCTTCTGATTTTCTCTTTGCGGCCTCCGGGCCGCATTATCTTTCCCCATTGAAGCAATCCTACAAATACCTTACATTAGTGCACTATGGCCAATGAAAATGCGACAAAAGAAAATATCATGGGAAGAGAAGGCATCACTCCTCTCCTCTTCAGAATATCACTGCCCTTGATGATCAGTATGCTGGTCCAGGCCCTATACAACATTGTGGACTCAATGTTTGTAGCGCGTCTTTCCGAAACAGCACTTACTGCAGTATCCCTGGCATTCCCTCTGCAGAACCTTCTTATTGCCTTCGGCGTAGGAACAGGAGTAGGCATGGCATCCTTCCTTTCCAGGAAGCTGGGAGAAAGGGATGAGGAAAGCGCTACAAAGGTTGCAGGAAACGGCATCTCCATAGCCTCAATCACCTGGGCTGTCTTTGCTGTTCTAGGCCTCACTGTGGTGAAACCCTTCCTAAATCTATTCTCAGACGACGCAGAACTCTTAGGTCTATCCACGGGATACTCTGAAATTGTCATGGTGTTCTCCCTCTTCATGTTCCTTTCCATGATGAACGAGAGAATCCTCCAAGGCACAGGAGACAGCTTCTCCAGCATGCTTTCCCAGATGACAGGAGCCATAACAAACATCATCCTGGACCCTATCTTCATCTTCACTCTGGGCTTCGGCGTAAACGGTGCGGCTGCAGCCACAGTAATCGGACAGGGCGTAGGCTGTGCAGTATCCTTCGTCTGCGTCATACGCAACAAGTTCATACATATTGAGCCACGGCATCTGAAAATCGAGAAGCGCATGGTCAAGGCCATATATGCTGTGGGGGCACCTACCATTATCACCAACAGCATCGGCACTGTGATGACAGGAGCCATAAACGCTATCCTCATCTCATTCAGCACCACAGCTGTCTCAATCTTCAGCGTCTACTTCAAGCTTCAGTCCTTTGTATTCATGCCAATCTTCGGCCTTTCTTCAGGTATGGTGCCCATCATTGCCTACAACTATGGCGCCAGGAAGAGGAAAAGAGTGACAGAAACCATATGGAAGGGAACTTTCATTGCTTCTGTGATCATGATATTGGGCACCTTGGCCTTCAATTTCTTTCCCAGAGAGCTGCTGTCCCTCTTTTCCGCAACGGAGGAGATGTACAGAATAGGAATTCCTGCACTTAAGATGATATCCCTCTGCTTCGTACCTGCCGCCATCTCCATAGGCCTTGGATCCTCCTTCCAGGCAACAGGATATGGCGTGGGAACCATGATCGTCTCAATATGCAGACAGCTTATGGTCCTAATACCTGTGGCCTACATCCTCTCAATATTTCTCGGCATCAATGGAGTCTGGCTCTCCTTCATCGTTGCAGAGATCATCGGACTCGTAGTGTCTATAGCAATATACCTGAAGGTTTATTCCTCAAGGATCAGACCCATTGAAGGATAGGAATATATTATCCTGCAGATTGCCCGGCAAAAGTCGGGCAATTTTTATTCATGCATAAAGATTCATAAATATTTTTTCATTATGCATTACCATAAAAATGTTATCCCAATAACTAAATCCAAGATTTATATTTATATCTCCTTATTTTACAAGATAATAAAACTCACTATATACAAATTTAAGACAAAAACTAGAATATACAAAAAATCTGTATTTTTATTCAAAAACTAGTTGACCTATCCTAGCCAAGAGTAATATTGTATGCCCATAAATAAAGTCTAAGCGACAAAGGAAGATTAAATTATGAAAAAGACATTGGTTTTAGCACTTATAGCACTTTCACTTCTTGCTCCACTTTTTGCAAACGGATCAAAGGAAGAGGCAGCTTCCGGCGACGTTGTCTACACAGTAGCAGCTTCCTGCGACTATCCTCCACTTGAATACATTGATGACAACGGAAACATTGTAGGATATGAAATCGAGATGCTTGATGAAATCTCCAAGATTACAGGAGTGAAGTTCAACATCGTAAACGTAGCCTTCGACGGAATCATCGCAGGTATCCAGGGTGGACAGTATGATATCGGAGCCAGCGGCTTCACAGTAACTGAAGACAGAAAGCTTGTGGTGGACTTCACAGAGCCAAACGGCGCCTTCACCCTCTCAATCGTCACACAGAAGGGAACTGAAGGTCTTGTTGACGAGAAGAGCCTCATTGGAAAGAAGGTAGGTGTCCAGATCGGAACAACATGCCAGTTTGCATGTGAGGACGCAGGTATCACAGTATCCACATATGATGATGCTCCATCAGCAATGCTTGACCTTGCAAACGGCAACATTGACGCTGTAGTCATCGACAACGTAGTGGCCAACGACTTCGTATTCACCAACGAAAGCTACTCCAAGATTCTCAAGGTATCCGGATCCTTCTCCAATCAGGACACCATGGCAATGGTAGTATCAAAGAAAAAGCCTGAAGCTCTCAAGGCTCTCAACGAAGGACTTAAGGTCCTCAAGGAGAACGGGAAGCTTGAGGAGCTGAAGAAAAAGTACAATTTCTTCTTCTAAGCTTTCCTTCCCATCTATGTCAGAGGGTTTCCCTCCCCTCTGACTTATTCTTTTTTTGGAGGCCATATGGAACAGGGCAAGAATATAAAGGAAATAAAGGATAAGATGATTTCTGCACCTCCTGTACAGGAGAAGAATACTACTGTCATAACCATGACAGACGGAGTGCTGATTCCAAAGAAGGGAAACAAGCACCTGTTCACATCCTGGAGGCTTACATTCTGGGGATCACTTGTGCTCTTGATTTCCCTCTGTGTATTCAAGAAGGACCTATACGGTAAGATCTTCCTCTACATAATCACAGGAATGCCTACCACCTTCGAGTGCACCATCTTCGCCATTATGGGAGCCATCGTCATAGGAATCGCAACCGGCCTCGGATCATCCTCCAAAAACAGGTTCCTCAAGCAGCTCTGCGGTGTATATGTGGAGCTCATCAGAGGAATTCCACTGCTTGTACAGCTGATGTTCCTCTACTATGCCCTGGGTTCCCTTATCCACATTGAAGGCATGGTGGCTGCCATTACAGCCCTTTCAATATGCTTCGGTGCATATATGGGAGAAATCATCAGGGCAGGAATCCAGTCCATTCCCAAGGGACAGACAGAAGCGGCAAGAGCCCTTGGACTCTCCAAAAGCCAGACCTTCTTCTCCATAATCCTGCCCCAGACCATCAAGGTGGTCCTTCCAGCCATAGGCAATGAGTTCATTTCCATGCTCAAGGACTCCTCACTGGTATCAATCCTTGCACTTTCCGATATTCTCAAGAGAGGAAGGGAATATATTTCAAGGACCTTCCTTTCCCTTCAGACAATGCTTGTGGTAGCTCTTGTCTACCTCATTCTCACACTTATTCTGTCGAGACTGGTAGGTCTCATGGAGGAGAGGCTCCACAAAAATGGCTAAGATAGAAATCAAGAATGTATCAAAGGACTATGAAATGAACGATGGAACCATTCTTCATGCTGTGAAGAATGCATCCATCACTGTAGACGACGGAGAGGTAGTTGTGATCATAGGCCCCTCCGGCAGCGGAAAATCCACTCTTCTGAGAACTGTAAACGCCCTGGAGAAGGCCCAGTCAGGATCCATCTTAATCGACGGAAAAGATATCATGGACAAGAATACAGACATCAGAAAGATAAGGGAGGAGGTTGGAATGGTCTTCCAGACCTTCAATCTATTCCCTCACCTTTCGGTCCTGGACAACATAATCCTTGCTCCCATGAAGGTAAAGAAACTGAAGAGGAAGGAAGCTGAAGAAATAGGCATGAAACTCCTAAAGCGTGTAGGACTGGAAGACAAGGCCAAGGAAAAGCCTGGAAAGCTTAGCGGAGGCCAGGCTCAGAGAGTGGCCATAGCCAGGGCCCTTGCCATGCAGCCAAAGGCCATGCTCTTCGATGAACCAACTTCAGCTCTGGACCCAGAGATGATAAAGGAAGTATTGGATGTAATGCTGGAGCTGGCAAAGGATGGCATGACCATGCTTCTGGTCACCCACGAAATGGGATTTGCCAAAGCCGCTGCAGATAAGATCGTATTTATGAGCGATGGAGAAATCATCGAGACAGGAAGTCCTGAAGAGATGTTCTCCTCCCCTAAGACAGAAAGGGCCAAAGACTTTCTGGACCATATACTGTAGAAGATGGCCGCGTCTGCGGCCACCTTTCTTTAGAATGCCCAGTCCCCACCACGGAACACAGGAACTATCCTGCCGTCACGGGTCTTGGCATCGATATCCAGGGAATCGGATCCTATCATGAAGTCTACATGGATCATGGATTCGTTGACGCCCTCCTCCTTGCACTTTGCGCTTCCCTTCTCCTCATAGCCTCTCACACACATATCGAAGCCTTTGCCAAGGGCCAGATGACAGGTTGCGTTCTCATCAAAGAGAGTGTTGTAGAAAAGGATACCGGACTGTCTGATGGGTGACGTATTTGGAACCAGGGCACATTCACCAAGCTTGGCGGCACCGTCATCCATACCGATGATCTTAGTTAGGGCTTCCACATTTTTCTCTGCTCCCCACTCTACAGCCTTCCCATCCTTGAACCTGATCCAGAAATTCTCAATCAGCATACCCTGGTAGGAGAGAGGCATTGTTGCATATACAATTCCTTCAGCCTTTCCGCTCTCAGGGGAAGTGAAGCACTCTTCAGACGGAATATTCGGCTGGAAGTATATACCTTTTCCAAGACTGCTCTCTCCTCCACCAAGGAAGATGGAATCCTTCATGAACCCTACAGTAAGGTCTGTGCCTTCCTTGGAGGTATAATGGAGACTTTCAATGGAAAGGGAGTTCAGATATTCGCATTTAGCCTTCAGTGTCGCATCATGTTCCTTCCAGGAAGCCACAGGATCCTCAGTAACCCTGGAGCAGGAAAGGATGTTCTCCCAAAGCTTCTCCATAGCCTTTGAAGTCGAAAGATCAGGGAAAAGCTTCTTTGCCCAGGCCTTACCTGGAACAGCTGCAATGCACCACTGGAACTTGCCATCCATGGCATCACGGTATTTCTTGATGATTTTTCCCCTCTTCTGCATGGAAACCCCATATTTCTCTACATCTATGCCATTAAGGCCATCGGGATCATCTCCATCGAGCCAGATAAGGCAAGGAAGCTTGTCTACTCTCCACTTAAGTTTGGCCTTCTCATAATCCTCCACCTGGGAGAGGGTCTCCAAAGAGCGGTAATTGATGTTGATTTTGTCCAGATCCTGGCTAAGCCAGTCCACTACCACCTTTCTGGCTCCTCTTCTGTAGCATTCCTCTACGCAGAGAAGAGTGAAGTCGCTATTCTCAATATTGGCCTGGATCAGGACATCCTGACCAGCCTGAACATTAATGCCATATCCCACAATAAGGGAGGCATATTTTCTTAATCTACTTTTTTTCATGAGAAGAGGATAATACCATTATCCCCTTCCTGTCATTATACATTCTCCGGAATCCTATCTTGCGAACTGCTTCAGAACACCCTGGAAGCTGTCTCCAATAAGAGTCCTGACCTGCTCGCAAATCTTTCTGTGGCTATCCATCATGCCACCTGCCAGCCAGTCCATCACAATTCCAGACAGGCCATAGGTAAGGAGCTTTATTACAAACTGAAGATCCTGCTCCCTGATGTTCATTCCCTGGGAGTTTTCCCTGATTATCCTGTCGAAGATGCTAAGGCTCCAGGTTTGGATGATTTCACAGAAACCTTCCTTAAGGTGAGAGTGGAAAAGGGCCAGAAGAAACTTTCTTTCCTCCTCCGCCTTCATTAGAATCTTATCCAGGGAATCGATCCAGTTGCCTTCCTTTATGGCATCAGCCTTGGCTTTATCCAAATTCTGGGTAATGCCCCAGACCATAAGGTCCTTCTCATCCCTGAAGTGATAGTAGAAGGTATGGCGATTGACGCCAACTCTTTCGGTAATATTGGAGATTGTTATCTTGTTGATAGGATTCTCTTCAACAAGAGATTTAAACGACCGAAACAGTCTTTCCTTTGTTGCTTGAGCCATTTTCTTAAGTCCTTATTAGATTTTTAATTCTGCCCCCATCAGATGAATCTATAGATAATCTAATAAACAAACACCAAAAAGGCCATTTGGTTACAATGGACAACAATTATTCGAAATAGCATCATCAAAACCCGACACTCTTCTAACTTTTTATAGGGTTCTATCCAAGAAAAAATGCCCTGCCGAAGCATAGAGACTTTACTTTTTCTTTGGCCAGGAAGGATATTTCTCCCATTCCTCCCTTACTTCCTTCTCAACTATTGGACCCAGGTCCTTTTTTTCCTCCTCAGAAAGGGATGAAGTATCGATAGGAGGAAGGAACTTGATGTAGATCGGAACGATTCCAAATCTTCCTGCCCCCTCCAGAAGAGCCCTGTCATTCTTGATGACCACAGGGACTATTCTGCAGCCGGTGCGCTCTGCAACCTTGAAGGCCCCGCTCTTGAATCTCCCTATCTCTCCTGTCTTGCTTCTTGTTCCTTCAGGGAATATGACCAATGAGCCGCCCTTCTCTATTCTCTTTACGCTTTCCCTGATTGCTTCCACCACTCCATGGGCAGACTGTCTACCGATCTTTATGCAGTCAAGGCTGAGAAGAAGGCCATGAACCAAAGGAACCTTGAAAAGCTCTGCCTTTCCCATCATGGCAGGAAAGCGCCTTGCACCAAAGTAGAATAAGGGCACATCACAGATTGAGTTATGGTTAGGAGCATATATTACTCCCTCCTCCTTAGGAGGAAGATTCTCTCTTCCCTCCACATGGATCCATCCTCCAAGGAATACAAGCATCCACCAGCACACAGCATAATAGATTGAGCGGGAAAGTATGATAGCCAGCTTCCTAAGGTGAAGAAGAGAGAAGAGACAGTAGAGAAGAAGACCCAGGATTGCCATTGGGAATATAGGCCATACGAAAACCAATGCAATTGCAATTCTCACTACTTTCATGACTGTTTTCATTTTCTTCTCCTACTTAAGGGAGTAGAGCTTGTAGTAGAGGCCCTTCTGGGCAATAAGCTCATCGTGGGTTCCCTTTTCAACAACTCTTCCCTTATCCAATACAAATATAATGTCACAATCTATGACAGTGGAAAGACGATGGGCGATTATTATGCTGGTCCTTCCCTTGCTGAGCCTGTTGAAGGCGCTCTGGATCAGAGTCTCGCTTTCCGTGTCCAGACTGCTGGTAGCCTCATCGAAGACAAGAATCGGAGGATTCTTGAGGAATACCCTGGCAATTGAAAGCCTCTGCTTCTGTCCACCGCTGAGTCTTGTTCCATGCTCTCCAACCTGGGTATCAAGGCCTTCAGGAAGAGATCTGACGAAATCAGCCAGGTTTGCCCACTCAAGGGCATGCCAAAGCTCTTCGTCTGTGGCGTCGCTCTTACCATACCTGAGATTCTCCCTGATGGAGGAATCGAAGAGGAAGATGTTCTGCTGAACAAAGCCAATGGACTTATGTAGAGAATCCTGGGTTACAGTATTGATGTCCTGACCATCAATGGTGATCATTCCACCACTTCTTTCATAGAAACGGGCAAGGAGAGACACTGTAGTACTCTTTCCAGCTCCACTTTCTCCTACAAGGGCTACTCTCTTTCCTCCAGGAATATGGAGGTCCAGTCCATCTATTACAATCTCCTTCTCTCCTTCTGTGTAGCTGAAGGATACATCGCTGTACTTAATGTCTCCATTCTTCACCTCCAAGGGTTTTGCGTTAGCAGCGTCAGTAATGTCTGGAGAAGTATCCATAATTTCGATGAAGCGCTCGAAGGAGGCGATGCCCTGGGTAAACTGCTCTGTGAAGTTGATAAGCCTGTCAATGGGAGGAAGCACCACAGAAACATAGAGGATGAAGGTGGTAAGGTCAGCTGTGTCCATAGTTCCCTTCATGATCAGGATAATTCCTCCAGCTATGGTTATGAAGTAGTAGAGCTGCCTCATGAACTCCATACCTGCATGGTACTGGGCCATGGAGGAATACATCTTCTCCCTGGAATTCTTAAGCTTTTCATTGGAGGATGAGAACTTCTTCTCCTGGAATCCCTCCTGGGAGAAGGCCTTCACTTCCCTGATGCCCTGGATGGAGTTCTCTGCTGTAACATTGATTTCACTTATGCTCTTACGTATGGCCCTGTTCCTCTTCTTCAGCTTTCTGTTGAATACAATTCCATATATTGCCATTACAGGAAGAGGAATGATTGAAACTGTAGCCATGGGAGCATTGATGATGAACATCAACAGATATGCTCCTATGATGGTAAGAAGGGATATCACCACATCCTCAGGTCCATGATGGGCCACCTCTGCAATGTTGAAGAGGTCATTGGAGATACGGCTCATGATGTCACCAGTCTTATGTCGGTCAAAATATGAGAAGGACAGTTTCTGGAGATGGTTAAAGAGATCTCTTCTCATGTCATTCTCGATCCATACTCCCAGATAGTGGCCCCATTTGATCCTGATATAGGAGAATAAGGAGCCCAAGGCATAGAAGGCCAGTACTGCGGAAAGCAGGATTACTATTGTTGAAAGGGCCCCCTCCACTCCTATGAGAGCCAGGATCTTTCTTACCAGTAGAGGAGAAATGATGGAAAGCACGCTGGACAGGGTGGCCATGGCCATATCCAGGAAAAACCAACCTTTATAGGGACCGTAATAGCTCAGGAACCTGGAAAAGATTCCCTTATTTCTGAAATTAGCCAAAGATCTTCTCCTTCAGCTTCTGCCAGAAGCCCTTCTTCTGAGGCTCTTTCACCTCAACCTTGGCATTGGTCACAGTTTTTATAGCTGGCTCTGGTACTCTCTGAGGCTTTTCCTTCACAACCTGTGGCCTTGATGGAGAGGATGGAACGCTCTGTCTTTTCCTCTCTTTTCCTCCATCCTTCCTTTCTCCGCCCTTAGACTGCTTCTTTCCGTTTCCACTATAGTCCTTCTTTCCACCATTCTTTGGAGCTGTCTTGTCTCCATAGACAGACTTATAGTAGTTCATCCTTTCTTCCAGGCTCATGGTCCTGATCTTCTGGAAATCCGTGGAGCTTCTGTATTCAAGGGTGTCATCCACCTTATCCCTTTCTGTCTTGTCTCTGAAGGACTGCTTCTTGGTCCTGAGATCATTTCTGGAGGCTGTGGAAGTACGTCTGCTCTTCTCCCTTCCGCTCTTCTTCCGGGATGAGTAGTGATATCCTTCAGATTTGTCTTCAACCTTCTCAAGGCCGTCCTCATCTGGCCAGAATACAGGAATCTTCATCTGGATATAGTTCTCAATGGCTTCAAGGCCATAGATATAGGTTTCACAGGCCAGTGTAACAGCTATGCCGCTCTTTCCTGCCCTGGCTGTCCTTCCGATTCTATGGACATAATTCTCATAATCTTCAGGAATATCGTAGTTCACCACAAGAGCGAGATCGTCTATCTGCAGGCCTCTTGCCGCCACATCCGTGGCCACAAGGAAGTGGATTTTACCTTCCTTCATCCTTTCCAAGGTCTCAAGCCTCTTGGACTGGGCCATATCTCCCATAAGATATTCCGTCTTATATCCATTCATGTTGAGACGCTTGGATACCTCAACGGTCATATCCTTGGTATTGGTGAATATGAGACAGGACTGGGGATTTATCTTCTTCAGAATGGAGAGAAGCATTCCGAACTTCTCTTCCTTAGTCACATGGTAGAGCTTCTGTGTAATGTTCTTGACAGTGATCTCCTCCGGCTGGACCTCAATCTCCTTCGGATCATTCATGTAGTTCCATGCCAGATTCCTTACCTTTGTGGAGAGGGTTGCAGAAAAGAGCATGGTCTGCCTTCCGCCCTTGTCTCTCATCATGCCGAACATGTTCCTGATGTCTGGATAGAAGCCCATGTCGAACATTCTGTCAGCTTCATCAAGGACCACGATATCAAACTGTCTGAAATCGATCTTTCTGGAGTGGGCGAAGTCCAGGAGACGGCCTGGTGTCCCTACATAGAGGTCCAGTCCCTCCTTCAGCTCTGTGTTCTGTCCTTCATATCCTACTCCGCCATAGAAGCATCCCACTCTGTAGCCATCGATTCCTGAGGACAGCAGCTTGGCATCCTCCTCTATCTGCACTGCAAGCTCCCTGGTAGGGGAAACTACAAGTGCCCTGCTTCTACCTTCCTTTTTGAGGTAGCGCTGGAATATGGTCAAAAGGAAGACAGCTGTCTTTCCGCTTCCTGTCTTGGACTGTACCATTACGTCCTGTCCCTGAAGGGAGACTGGAAGGACATTGGCCTGTACCATGGTGCATTCCTTGAAGCCAGCCTTCTCTACTCCTTTGAGAACTTCCGGACTTAGATTAAGTTCATTAAAATTCATTTCTTCTTATCCTAAAAAGGGTTTTCTTAAACTGTAATAAATATATCTCCCTTAGATTATTTATTACGTGATATTTTGTCTATCGAATGTCATTCGTATCTGATGACCTCTCTTGGCTTGGAACCATTTGCAGGTCCTACGATTCCATCCTCCTCCATCATCTCCACTATTCTTGCAGCCCTGTTGTATCCGATCTTCAGTCTTCTCTGAAGGTAGGATGCTGAAGCGGAATGACGTTCGAAGACAATCTTCTTAGCCATTTCGTACAGGTCTCCATCACCATTATCGAAATCCTCATCATCCGAGTCGCTGTCGTCATACTCTTCCTCCTCCTCGAATATGGACTCTTCAAGATGGTCTGGAAGAGGATTGTTGTTTCTGGTGAAGGAGGCCACCTTGTCTACCTCTCCATCAGACATGAAGGAGCCCTGGATTCTCTTGGTTCCCATGGCTGAAGGATCAAGAAGAAGCATGTCTCCCTTGCCAAGAAGATTTTCAGCTCCCATTTCATCAAGGATGACCCTGGAGTTTATTCCGCTGGACACAGCAAAGGCGATTCTTCCTGGAAGGTTGGACTTCAGAGTTCCTGTGATTACATCGGCGCTAGGTCTCTGGGTTGCAAGGATCATATGGATTCCGGCAGCCCTGGCCTTGGCGGCAATTCTTCCGATGGCAATATCCATCTCCTTTCCCACCACAGCGATGATATCAGCAAACTCATCCATTACAAGAAGAATGTATGGAACCTTCTCCACACCCTTCACCTCACCGGAACGGATCTTCTCATTAAGGCCATTGATGTTTCTTACACCATACCTGGCCAGCATGCTGTATCTTCTCTCCATTTCAGACACCAGCCACTCCAGAGCCTTGATTGCTCTCTTAGGCTCAGTGATTACAGGTGTGAGAAGATGAGGAATTCCATCGTAGACAGTAAGCTCAACCACCTTCGGGTCCACCATGATCAGTCTTACGTCCTTAGGACTCTTCTGATAGATGATGGTATTGATGAGGGAGTTGATACATACACTCTTTCCACTTCCAGTGGTACCTGCAATGATCATATGAGGCATCTTGGCCACATCGATTACTATCGGCTCTCCAGTAATGGTCTTTCCAAGAATCATTGGAATATTCATCTTGGTGTAGTTCTCGTTTGCCCTTAAGGAGTAGATCATATCCTTGAAGCCTACGATGCTTGTCCGGACATTTGGAACCTCTATGCCAACAGCCTGCTTTCCAGGAACCGGTGCAAGGATTCTGATCTTCTTGCCTCCAAGGGCGTAGTTCAGCTCATCCTCCCTGGCCTTTATCTTGCTTATGATCATTCCCTGGGCCAGCTTCAGCTCATACATTGTGACAGTAGGTCCCTTGATGATGTTGCTCAATTCCACAACGATTCTCTGCTCAGCGAGAGTCTGGACGATTATCTTCCCCTGGCTGAGAGTATATTCATCGATTTCCTGGGATATTCCCGGATAATCCTTCAGAAGGTCCGGTGCCGGAGGAGTATAGATGGCATTCTGCCTATTCTCTATGGCCCTGTATCCCAGGACATTGGAGGCAAGGTCCCCTACACCTACAGCAAGATTGAAATCCATCTCCTGCTCTTCCATGGATTTGACAGTAATGGTCTTTGTGCCGTCTTCGTTCTCCTCCACAGCCTTTGTGGCAGTTACGCTTTTTGCAGGAGATGTATAGGATGGCTCAATTTCGCTCTCTTCCATCTTCTCCTTCTCCTCTCTGAGAATTCTCATGTTCTCCTCCCTTACGGAAGCATTGATGGATTCCAGGATCTTGGCCTTGCTGTCTGGCACAGAGGAGCTTGAAGAATCAGAAACTGGTTCAGTCTCCTTCTTCTCCTCTTCTTTCTTCCTTTCCGGAACCTCTACAGGAGAGATATCCTCATAATGGGTATCCATCTTCTCTTCATTTTCCGGAACAAAGGGCCTCTGAGGTATGTATGACACCCCACCCTCAAGTGGGGAAGTGGAAGAAGAGAGGGCATCAAAAAGCTTTCTTCTCGGATGATCCTTTGATAGATATGAAGGATAGTTGTCTTCCGCCTCCTTCTTTCCTATTTCTTCAGTCGTCTCTTCACTTCTCTCCCTGTTAAGCTCCTGGAAATACTTGTAGCGGGGATGGTCTGGAGATAGATTGGAAGGAGCGAAGCTGGAGCTTTTCTCTTCACTCTTCTTCTCTTCCTCCACCATGGGCTTTCCGCTGTTCAGAGCCTCGAAATATCTATAGCGGGGATGGGAAGGAGAGAGAGTCGATGGAGCAAAGCCACCCTTAGATGCAGCAGGAGTGGAAGGAGCAGTCTGAGGCTCTTCAGGAGAGCTTGTCTCCTTTCCGCCTTCATCCAGATATTCGAATCCGATTATTGGGCGACGGGGCTGGGACACAGTCTCCTGATTTTCCTTCATGGCACTCTCAAGGGTCGCTTCCAGCATACCTCCAGAGAGGAATCTGTCATTCTTCTTCTGTGGGACCTGAATCTCTTCGTCCTCTTCACTGTCAGTCCTATCAAGCTCAGCCTTAAGGCTGTCCATTATGGATGAGTTTTCAATTTTCTTTACATTGGAATCAGGAAGCACTTCGTTCCTTTCATCCTCGCTATGGCTGATGATGTTCTTCAGCTCTGGCATAGGATCGAAATCCGGGAACACCAGAGGAGTGTTGGGGTTGCCTATTCCGGAAGCATACTCTGGAGCAGGACCGATATTCTCGTCCTTTTCCCTCTGGGCTCTCTTCTCTTCCTCTTTTCTTGCCTTATCTTCAAGAGCCTTGGCCTTCCTTGCAGCCTTCGACTCCGCTTCTTCAGCCTTCTCCTTCTGGGCCTCAGTAGCCTCCAGGAGCTTATCCTTCTCCTTCAGCTCCTTCTTTCTATTCTTCCTATCTTCCTTCTCTTTTCTTTCCTCTTCCCTTTCCCTTTCCTTTTCGTACTTTCTTCTATCCCTTTCTTCCTGTCTCTTCTGGGCCTCCCTTTCAGCCTTCTCAGCCTTGGCCCTCTCCTTTTCGTATTTGGCTTCCTCCCTGGCCCTTTGCTTCTCCTCCACTTCATTCAGCTTTCTCTGTCTCTTAAGAAGCTTCTCCTCCTCCAGGGACTCCTTGGATTTGAGGACACCTTCCTTTTCAAGCATCCTGATGTTGAGTTCCCTTTTCCTTCTCCACTTCTCATCCAGGCCCTTTACAGCTGATAGCAGCACCAGGGCCAGAAGAGCTTCCAGAGTAAGAAGAACAAACAGAAGTCCTGGATGAGTGCTTCCAATCCTTTCCGGAAAATAGGAGGGAAGAGGAATGGAACAGTAGACCCTGTAGGCGGAAATAAGGGTCAGATAGAAAGGAAAAAGATAGAAGGCCAGGAACATGGAGAATGGCTTTCTCTGTCTGAATACCAGTATCACAGCAGAGAGAACCAAGAGAAAGACTCCGGCTTCCCATAGTCCTCCCTCTCCTCCTCTCACAGAAACCAGGGAGGAAAGTGTAAGGGCAAACTCCTTCAAAGGGGACGGAAGTATTCCCAGGCCGGAAATTACTCCAACAGTTGTTGCAGCAACACCTAAAACAAGAATGATCAATGCCAAAATAAGTGAAAATCTTCCTTTCTTCATGGTTTTCTCCACTCTTTCATCACTACAATATTCCTTCTGGCATTCTCCCCTGGAATTGACACAGGAAGAATCGATGCATTGAAAACAAAGCCTTGGGACCGGAGAGTTTCCAGCTCCTTCTCAATGTTGTCTTCTACAGCCTTGTAGAGAATGGCTGAAGAAGTAAGGGCCACTACTTCATCCCCTATTTCTGCAAGAGGCCTGAAAGCTCTGCATGTTATTACTCTGAAGTTCCTCTTTACGTCCTTGATGTCCTTATCGAGAATCTCCACATTCTCCAGGTTCAGCTTTGCCTTCACTATGCGCAAAAAGCCTATGCGCCTTGTCATTCTGTCAATCAAGACAAAATTCCTGTCTGGAAAGAGAATGGCCAGGACTATGCCTGGAAAACCTGCTCCGCTTCCCAGGTCACCTATTTGGTCTCCAGCTACCGTATTCTCCAGAAAAACCGGATAGGCAGATGCAGAGTCCAGAATATGACGGCGTGCTATTTCATCCCTTTCCTTCTCTCCCACCAGCTTCAAGGAAGGGTTGAAAGACATCACCAGATCCAGGTAGGAGGAGAGAACGATAGCCTTATCTTCAGCTTTTTCCACTCCAAAGGACTTAAGTCCCTCCAAAATGATATTGTCAGTCATTATTCCTTCCTTTTACAGCAACGCTGAGTATGGCCACATCAGAGACCCTTACTCCACTGATTCTTCCAGCCTGCCCAATGCTGTGAGGCCTTATGGCCTTGAACTTTTCCCTGGATTCAGAACTCAGTCCATCAACCTTGTCGTAGTCGAAATCCTCAGGAATCAGGATGGCTTCCTGTCTTTTCACCCTTTCAGCTTCACTGTCCTGCCTCTTCAGGTATCCTGAATACTTCACATCCAGCTGTACTTCAGAAAGAATGCTCCTTGAAAACTTCTCAAGGCCTGGAACCATCAACGACTCAATGTCATTTTCAGGCTGACTAAGAAGCTGAAGACAGTTCTTCCCTTCCCTCTTCTCCCTTTTCAGCAGGTCCTTAACTTCATCCATGGCCTTTATTTTCTCTTCAAGCCTTTCCATCTTCTCCTTTGAGGCCAGGCCTGCTTCATAGCCAATCTTTGTAAGTCTCTGGTCAGAGTTATCGTGACGGAGGCTGAGACGGTATTCTGCCCTGGAAGTGAACATTCTGTAAGGTTCCTTTGTGCCCTTTGTCACCAGGTCGTCAATAAGTACTCCGATATATGCGTCCGTCCTTCCCAGAACCACGCTTTTCTCCCCTTTAAGGCGCTGGGCAGCATTGATTCCAGCCATAAGGCCCTGGGCGGCAGCTTCCTCATATCCGCTGGTACCGTTGGTCTGGCCGGCAACAAATAGATTGTCCAGGATCTTCGACTCCAAAGAAGGCTTCAGGTCCAGCGGATCCAGATAGTCGTACTCAACTGCATATGCAGGCCTCATGATTTCACAGTGCCTGAGTCCAGGAAGGGTTCTGATGAATCTATGCTGGACCTCTTCAGGAAGGGAGGAGGAAAGACCGTTGAGATACATCTCCTCCGTTCCGATTCCTTCCGGCTCCACAAATATCTGATGGCGCTCCCTATCAGGGAATCTCATCACCTTATCTTCAATGGAGGGGCAGTATCTTGGGCCCTTTCCCACTATCTTTCCTCCATAGAGAGGAGAGCGGTGCATATTTTCCCTGATTATCCTGTGGGTTTCCTCATTGGTATAAGTTATCCAGCATCTTCTTAGAGGCCTTTCGATTTTCTCATAATCGAAGGAGAAGGGCATCATCTCCTCGTCTCCATCCTGGACTTCCAGTTCATCATAGTCCAGAGAGCTTTCCCTGACTCGAGCAGGTGTTCCGGTCTTCATTCTCCCTACATTGAAGCCATATTCCCTAAGCTTCTTTCCAAGACCAATGGCTGCGCTTTCCCCCAATCTTCCGCAGGGAGCGTCATATTCACCGATGAAGATCTTTCCTTCCATGAAGGTTCCTGTAGTAAGGACCACTACTTTTGCTGTAATGTGCCATCCTCTTTCCGTGACAACGCCGATGATCTTCCTTCTGCCCTTTTCCTCCTCTATGATGAAATCCACCACAGTATCCATGAAGAGGTTCAGCTTCTTCTCCCTTTCACAGGTCTCCTTTGCAAGCCGGGAGTAGGTGAACTTATCTGCCTGGGCACGGGGAGCCTGGACCGCCGGCCCTCTGCTCCTGTTAAGGATTCTATATTGGATCATGGAGGCATCGATGAGATGGCCCATCTCTCCTCCTAGGGCATCGATCTCCCTGACCAGGTTTCCCTTGGCCAACCCGCCTATTGCAGGATTGCAGCTCATCCTTCCAATGGCATCAAGACTCTGTGTCACCATAAGGGTATCAAAACCTTCCCTGGAAAGAGCCAGGGCAGCTTCCAATCCTGCGTGACCTCCACCGATAACTATAGCTTCGTAATCTCTCATAACAATCATTTCCCTAGGCAGAAGGAGGAGAATAGAACTTCAAGAATATCATCACTTGTGGTCTCTCCGGTAAGCTCAGACAGACTTGAAAGGGCAGACTGGAAGAAAAGGGCGATGATATCCACGCTTTCATTGCTGTTCTGTTCCGCTTCCTTCAAGGCCTCTACTGTCTCACCCAGCTTCCTTTCCTGTCTTTCGCTTTCGATTACCGGAACGTCCTCCGCTCCTCTGCTCTCTTTTGTAAGATAGGACACTATGGCTTCCACTACAGAAGAAATTCCATCCCCTGTAAGGGAAGAGAAGGATATACCTTCACTTTCTGCAATATCACTTTTGGAGTGGACAAATATTGTTCTGTCCCTTTTCTCCTCAATCTTTTCATCTTCCGGCGACAGCACATACACAACCAGATCTGCACTGTCCATAAGCTCTTCACTTCGTCTTATGCCTTCCTTCTCTATATCGTCTCCAGAATCCCTGAGACCTGCAGTATCAAAGAGACGCACAGGAATTCCTTCCATCTCCACCTGAGCCTCAATATAGTCTCTGGTGGTTCCCTCCGTGTCAGATACTATAGCCCTGTTCTCCTTCAGGAGAGCATTGAAGAGACTGGATTTTCCTGCATTGGTCCGTCCTGCAAGGACCACCTTTGCTCCCTGGGAATATAGCCTGGAAGAGGAGTAGGTGCTCCTTATCCTTTCCAGCCTTTCGATTATCCCTTCCACTCTCTCCTTGGGAAATATCCACTCTTCAGGAATCTCATCCTCTCCATAGTCCAGCTGGACTTCCAGGGAAGCAAGGATCTGGACAATTTCATCCCTTGCCTTTTCAGCTTCCTTCCTGATTGAACCGGAAAGCCTTGAAAGGGCATCCTCCCTACTTCTTTCCCCTTTGGCGGAGACCAGCTCCTCCACAGCTTCAGCTTCCGTCAGATCCATTCTTCCATGGATGAAGGCCCTATAGGTAAATTCCCCCTTCAAGGCCCTTCTGAAGCCAGCCTCCTCAAGGGTGGAACTGACCTTTCTTATTACAGGAAGGGATCCGTGGCACATGATCTCCACAGCCTCCTCCCCAGTATATCCATGGCCTCTGCCGTAGACCACGGCCACCACTTCGTCAACCTTCTTTCCTTCCTTATCTACAATCCATCCATGGACAGCGGAAGAGGAAGGTCTATCCTTCAGTCTTCCCTTGAATACAGAAGACACTAGAGCAATGGAGTCATTTCCGCTGGTTCTCACTACAGCCAGGGCTGAAGGGGAAAATGGTGTTGCAAGAGCATAGATAGGTTCGTCTGTGGTATATCCGGTCATATGATAGATGATAGTATTTTTAATGCGTAAAACACAATAATTCTAAATAGTTAGTATCACTAACTTTATAGACACTTTCACATAATGGTACAGTAACCATTATTGTGCTAGACTTTCTCCATGTTTGACTATAAGGCACAGAAGGCCCGTGGGGACCTATATAGAAATATTCGCGCTTTCTTCACAGGAAAAGGATACCTGGAAGTGTTTACTCCAACCCTTTCCCCATATCTTATTCCTGAGCCCACCATCAAGACATTCTCTACTCTCTTCTCCAATGAGTTCACAGGAGAAAGGGAGATGTATATGATTCCTTCTCCCGAGATCTTCATGAAGGAGATGCTGGCTTCCGGCTCCCCTTCAATCTTCCAGATCTCTTCCTGCTTCAGAAACGCAGAGCAGCTGGGGGATGTCCACAATCCTGAATTCTCCATGCTTGAATACTACACTCTGGACTATGACGAAAAGGACTCCATCGCCCTTACAGAAGAGATGATAAAGGCCACAGCCATCAGTGAACCCCAATGGCTTAAAAACAAAAGCCTCATAATCACCATGGAGGAAGCCATGTGGGAATATGCAAAGGTGGACCTCCTTAAGGCCCAGGAGTACTCTCATCTCAGAGAGGAGGCGGAAAGGCTATCATTGTACGTTCCTGACGAAGAAGCCTGGGAAGACACCTTCAACAGAATATTCCTGACCTATGTTGAGCCATCCCTTCCCACAGACCGGGAAGTGTACCTTACAGATTATCCAAAACAGATAGAGTGTCTTGCAGAAGACTACGATGACCGCCCGTACAAGAAAAGATGGGAGATGTATATCAAAGGTGTTGAGATAGCCAACTGCTACAAGGAGGAGACAGACAAGGAGAAGACCAGGGCCTACTTCGAGAAGGAGCAGAAAAAGCTTGAGGAGGAGAGAAATGGAAAGGGAGAGACCATAAGCAAGGCCGACCCTAACTTCTATACTCTTTCCCTTCCCAAGTGCTCTGGAGGAGCCATAGGACTAGATAGACTATTGATGGTGGAATATGGCGGAGAAGAAATTGCTCCCCTTCTCTCTTTTCCCATGAACGCCCTCTTCGAAAGGTAGTTTTTCCATCATCTTTTCCTGACTCTTTACAGAGATAATGTCTTTCTGTTATTCTACATAGCGGTTGATTCACCACTTATTCTATAACAGCAATTTGAATACTGAGGTATAAAGAAAATGATTAAAGCAGGACAGATTGAAAAGGGTACAGCTCTCCTTATCAAGGGACAGCCATTCCTCTGCATTGAAAGAGAGTTCGTCAACCCAGGTAAGGGTTCCGCATTCGTAAGACTCAAGCTCAAGAGCCCAGCTACAGGCCAGACTCTTTCCGAGACCATGAAGTCCCAGGACAACGCAGAAGACATCACCATTGAAGACAGAACTTTCCAGTATCTCTACAATGATGGCGAGAACTTCGCATTCATGAACGTTGAGAACTATGATCAGATCGAAGTTCCTATGAAGAGCTTCCCTGACTACGAGTACATCATGAAGGATGGTGAGACATACCGCCTTACCCTCTGGGAAGATCAGGTTCTCGATATCCAGGTTCCTTCAAAGGTTGTCTTCGTTGTAACAGAGACTGAAGATGCTGCAAGAGGCGATACAGTCCAGGGTGTTACAAAGGATGCTGTCCTTGAGACAGGACTCAAGATCAGAGTTCCAGGCTTCATCAAGCAGGGCGAAAAGGTCAGAGTCAACACAGAGACCAAGGAATACCTTGAAAGAGTCAACGACTAATCA